>JAPLSF010000109.1 GCA_026398785.1 Pseudomonadota bacterium
GGTGGCCGCTGGGCTCGCCGGTCCCGCGCGGGTCGCCCGGGGTCCGGTGCGCGATTACGTCCTCGGCGCCCGACTGCTGACCGGCGACGGCCGCGTGCTCAAGTTCGGCGGCGAAGTCATGAAGAACGTCGCCGGCTACGATGTTTCACGCCTGCTCGCCGGGTCGCTCGGCATCCTCGGGGTGCTGCTCGAGGTGTCACTGAAGGTGTTGCCGGTCGCCTGCGGCAGCCGCACGCTGTGGCGGCACATCGATGCGCCAGGCGCCATCGAACTGCTCGGCGCGGTTGCTCAGCGCGGCCTTCCGCTCACCGGCAGTTTCTGGAGTGCGGACGAACTGTACGTCCGCCTGGAAGGCTCCCCGGCGGGCCTGGATGAAGTGATGCCGGAGATCGGTGGCGACTTGATGGACGAGCCAGCTGCCGCCTCACTCTGGCACAGCGTGCGCGAGCAGACCCATCCGTGCTTCGCCTCGGCGCGCCCGCTGTGGCGACTCTCGCTGCCGGTGACGACGGCAGGCACGGCGCTGATCCGGGCCGATCGCGTGGCATTCGAATGGAACGGAGCACAGGCCTGGCTCAGTGGAGTCGAACGGCAGACGATCGACCTGATCACCCATGCCGCTGGCGGCCATGCCGCGCTCTTCCGTCGCCACGATGCGGACGATGGCACGACCGGCGACGTCTTCGCACCGCTGCCCGCACCGATGCTCGACCTGCATCGCGCGGTGAAGCGTGTCTTCGATCCGGCCGGTATCCTGAACCCGGGCCGGATGTACGCGGACCTCTGAGACGGCGACGATGTATTCCAAACCCGCCGACTCAGTCGCCGATCTGCCGCTCGCCGGGGAGGCACGCGAGCTGCTGCGCAGCTGCGTGCACTGCGGCTTCTGCCTGCCGGCCTGCCCGACGTATCGCATCACCGGCAGCGAACTCGACAGCCCGCGTGGTCGCATCTACCTGATCAAGGAGATGCTGGAGCACGGCCGCGCAACCGCAACCGCGCGCACTCACCTCGACCGCTGCCTGACCTGCCGCGCCTGCGAGACTGCCTGCCCGTCGGGCGTGCAGTACGGCAGGCTCGCCGACCTCGGGCGCGAACTCATCGAGCACGAGCCGCCGTCGTCGCGCGACCCAGCCACGCGGTTCGTCCGCTTTGCGCTCGCCAAGGTCGCCACGCGGCGCGAACTGTTCACGCCCCTGGTGCGAATCGGCCAGGCGCTACGCCCGGCGCTGCCCGGTGCACTCAAGGTGCTGCTCCCGGCCAGGGCAGAGGGGCGCTCGACGACGCGCGACATGCTTGCCTGGCCCACGGCACGGCACGCCCGACGCATGACGGTACTCGAAGGCTGCGTGCAGCCTGGACTCGCACCGCAGATCAATGCGGCGGCGGCACGGGTGCTCGACCAGCTCGGCATCTCGCTGGTCGCCGCTCGCGACGTCGGCTGCTGCGGCGCGATGGCACACCACCTCGGGCGAACCGACGCGGCGCTGGACCAGGTCCGTCGCAACGTCGAGGCGAGCGAGCGCCTGCTGGACGGAGGTTGCGAGGCGATCGTCAGCACGGCCAGCGGTTGCGGCACGTTCGCCAAGGACTACGGCCACGTGCTCCGTCATGCAGACGCGTCGATCTCGGCGGCCGGTGCGCGGGTCAGCGCCGCGACTCGTGATCTCTGCGAAGTCGTCGACCCGGTCGCGCTCGAACGCGCGGTCACCGCAGTCAGGAAGCAGCGCGAGCCTGTCCGCATCGCCTGGCAGGCGCCCTGCTCGCTCCAGCATGGGCAGCGATCATCGACAACGGGCAAAGTCGAAGCACTGCTGCGTGCCGCCGGCTGCGAACTCGTGGCCACGCGCAACCCGACACTCTGCTGCGGTTCGGCAGGTACGTACTCGATCCTGCAACCGGAACTCGCGCGCGAGCTGCGCACGCGCAAACTCGACTCTCTGCGCGGCGACGAACCGACAGCGATCGCGACCGCCAACATCGGCTGCCTCGAGCACTTGCGTCAGGCCAGCCCCGTGCCGGTTCGGCACTGGATCGAGATCGTCGATTCGATCCTCTTCGCGTAAAACGGATTCTCAGCGACGTGGAGCGTTGCTGTGACGAATACAGGTGCACGTCGCAGGTTGCTGGCTGCGCGCGTCACAACGCCGCAGAAGCGCTCGTGAGGCAAGAATCGAAGAGTGCGCGCGCTCGATCGACCATGGCAGCGGCGAATCGGTGCCTGGATCGCTGTCAGCGCGTCGTCTTGTACGCGACGACGACGTAGCGCGGTGTGCGCGTCGTCGGCAACGCGTTTACCGTGGTCATGAGTTCCACGGCCGCGATGCGGAAGCCGCACGCTTCGAGCAGGTAGGGTGCCGAAGCCATCGACTGCGATGCCGAGAGCGGCAACGCGTCGACTTCTTCCTCCCAGCGACCGGCCCAGCCATCGCGTCCGTAGAGCCCCTCGATGACGACGACGGTGCCGGCAGGCTTCAGCCAGTGATGCCAATGACGGAACGCGAGCAGCGGATCGAAGAGCCCATTCACGACCTGCCGCGACACGATGGCGTCGAACTGTGCCGCCCCGAATCGATCACGGTCCTGAGGTTCATCGCAGAACCCGTTGATCGCTCTGACGTTTGCGAGTTCGGATTTCGCCTGCAGAATGTCCAGCATCGCTGCGGAGGGCTCGAGCGCAGTGAGTTCGATGCCCGGCAGCCGCCGTAGCATCGAGCACATCACGCCGGTACCGGCACCGACGTCGAGGACGTTCGCGCCGGGCGCTAGTTGCACGACCCGGCCCAGGTCGGTGAGGTACGCGCCCTCTTCATCGGCGGTGAGCCAGCCGAGTCCCTGCAGTTCGCCGTACGCCCGGGCCTCGGCCGTATCGTACTTGCC
>JAPLSF010000318.1 GCA_026398785.1 Pseudomonadota bacterium
CCGCCCGGTTTCACGACCGACGGGGGTGTTGGTCGCCGCAACCATCCCTGCGCGCGCAAGATCTCTCGTTGTGTGGTTTTCATCTCGACGGGCAGGCCGGCATGGGCCTCAATTTGCGTGCCTGGACGTCGTTTAGATTCAGCGCGAGTGCGGGTAGCAGCAGTGTCTCCGTCCATCACCACGAGCAACACCCAACCGGCCGTCGATGAAAACATCGCACCGGATGGAGCCGCCGATCCCTCGTCGATGGATCCTGCCGCGGCCCTGCGTCCGGTCGTGCTGCCCGCCGGTTACGCGTGTGACGAGGACATCCTCGTCCTGGACCGCGAGCCATTCCCGTTGCACTTTGGCGGCGAGCTGCCGCGCGTCGAGGTCGCGTATCGGATCGCTGGCGCCGAAGGTGCTCCTGTGGTGGCGGTCCTCGGGGGCATTTCGGCGGGTCGCAACGTGTTCAAGGTTCGGGATGGCGTGCCTGGCTGGTGGGACGAAATCGCCGGGCCCGGCAAGGCACTCGACACGGATCGTTTCCGGGTCCTGGGCATCGACTTCCTTGGCGGCAGCCACCGCACGACGGGTCCCGGCCACGGCGAAGTCTTCCCGAGCGTCAGCGCGCATGACCAGGCGGCTTGCCTCGTGGCGGTGATGGACCGCCTCGGCATCGCCAGCCTGCACGGCTGCATCGGCGCGTCCTATGGCGGCATGGTCACGCTGGTGATGGGCGCCAGGCACCCGGCACGCCTGCGGCATGGCATCGTCGTCAGCGCGGCGCACCGCACGCACCCGATGTCGACCGCGTGGCGCAGCGTCCAGCGCAACTTCGTGCGCTACGCCATCGAGCATGGCGAGGGCGAGCAGGGTCTCGCGCTGGCACGCGCACTGGCCATGACGACATACCGCTCCGTGCGCGAATTCGAGGATCGCTTCCCGGGCGAGGCCACGCGCCATGACGGGCGTTTTGTGTTCCCGGTCGAGGCGTATATCGTCTCGCGCGGCGAGGCCTATTCGCGGACCTACCGGCCCGAGGCGTTCGTCTGCCTGTCGGAGTCGATCGACCTGCACCGCATCGAACCCGAGACCGTCGTCGTGCCAATGACCCTGGTCGCCGTGCAGGAGGACCAGTTGGTGCCTCCCGCCGACATGCGCACGCTGCGCGACCGCTTCGGCAGCGCCTGCCAGCTGATCGAGATCAGCTCGATGTACGGCCACGACGCCTTCTTCAAGGAGTCGGCTGTGCTGCGCGACGTCTTCCACCGCACACTCGAATAGACCAGCGAATAGACCAGACCCGAAACGGATCCCATGAGCCACCAAGACAGCATCAAGACCCGCACCGTGCGGGCGGCCCTCGAGACGGACACCCAGCACGGCGCCGTCGTGCCGCCGCTGCACCTGACCTCGACGTTTGCCTTCAGCGGCTACGGCGAAAAGCGCGAATACGACTACTCGCGGTCGGGTAATCCAACGCGCGATGCCCTGGGACGGGCCCTCGCGGATCTCGAAGGCGGTTCGGGCGCGGTCGTCACCGCTTCGGGCATGGGCGCCGTCTCGCTCGTGACCCAGCTGTTCAAGCCGGACCAGGTCGCCGTCGTGCCGCACGACTGCTATGGCGGCACGTACCGGCTCTTCAATGCACTCAACCTGCGCGGAGCGCTGCAGGTGCGGTTCGTCGACTTCCAGGATGCGGCAGCGCTCAACGCTGCGATTGCCGAAAAGCCGGCGCTGGTGTGGATCGAGACGCCGAGCAACCCGTTGCTGCGCATCGTCGATATCGCTGCCGTTGCCGCCCGCGCCAAGGCAGCCGGCGCGCTGGTCGCAGCCGACAATACGTTCCTGTCGCCC
>JAPLSF010000360.1 GCA_026398785.1 Pseudomonadota bacterium
CACGATGAATTCGATCCCCGGGATGTGGCCGAGCAACTTGTGCTCGAGCTTGCCCAGGATCCACGTGATCTGCGTCGACGGCCAGCTGTCCTGCAGCGTGCGGACGACCGGCAGCGCGTGGCACACGTCTCCCAGCGCCGACAGGCGCAGGATGCAGATGGACGACGGCGGTGAGGTGAAGAGGGGCTGCTTCATCTGCGGTTCGAAACGGTAGGCAGCGGCGTCGGGATCGTGAACAATCCGCACCGATGAACGAAGCAGCCGCCGCCGGGGAGGAGGCGCTCGCGCGCGGAGCGGGCGGCGCGATGCTATACGATGCCTCCTGTCTCCACCATCCGGACACTGCGGTGTTCGATCTGGCGCACTGGCAGGCGCAGGGAGCGCTCGAGACGACTCGCGGCGGTCGCGGCACGGTCGTGTTCGTGCGCGCTAGCCGGGACCAGCGCTGGGTGCTGCGCCACTATCGCCGCGGCGGGCTCATTGCCCGGTTTGCGGACGATCGCTACGTGTGGACCGGCGCCGACCGCACGCGCTCGTTCAGTGAGTGGCGCCTGTTGCGTCAATTGCGCGCGTGGGGACTGCCGGTGCCCACGCCGGTGGCGGCCAGGTACCAGCGTGCCGGGCTCTGTTACCGCGCCGACTTGCTCACCGCAGAATTGCCAGTGCGCCGTACGCTGGCCCAGGCGCTGCTGCAAGCGCCGTTGCCGATCGAGGCGTGGCATGCCATCGGCCAGTGCGTCGGATCGCTGCATGCGCGCGGCGTGCAGCACGCGGATTTGAACGCGCACAACCTGCTCGTTGGCGCGAGCAACGACATCTACGTGCTCGACTTCGATCGTGGCCGGATCCGTGCGCGTGGAGCGTGGGAACGGGCGGTGCTCGCGCGGTTGCGGCGCTCGCTCCTGAAGGTGACCACCGGCCTGCCGGTCGACCGCTTTACCGCGGCGCACTGGCAGGCGTTGCTGGGCGCTGCCGGGACAGGCTGAACCCAAGCCATGCGACTGCTGTACGTCCTGCTGATCTATCTCGTCGCGCCCCTAGTGCTCGCGCACGAGGCGTGGAAATCCCTGTTCAACCCGGAGTACCGCGGTCGCCTGGGGCAACGACTCGGCTTCGTCCAGCGGCCGGGTCGACCGGGGTCCGTGTGGATTCATGCGGTGTCGGTCGGCGAAGTGCAGGCCGCGGCCGGGCTCATCACCGAGTTGCGCCGGCGCCATCCGGCGTTGTCGATCGTGCTCACCACGGTTACGCCGACCGGCGCGCAGCGGGCGAAGTCGCTGTTCAAGGACAGTGTGCAGATCAGTTACCTGCCGTACGACCTGCCGGGATCTGTCGGGCGCTTCCTGGACCGGATCGAGCCGCAGGTCGTGATCATCCTCGAGACCGAAATCTGGCCCACGCTGTACCACGAGCTCGGCCAGCGGCAGATTCCGCTGCTGCTCGGCAGCGCGCGCGTCTCGACCCGCTCCGTCGATCGCTACCGCCGCATGGCCACGCTGTTCCGCGACACGCTGTCGCACGGCATCCTCATCGGCGCGCAGACGCCGGCCGACGCCGAGCGATTTCGCGCCATCGGTGCCGCGCCGGGCCGCGTGCAGGTGACGGGCAACATCAAGTACGACCTGGCGATTCCAGCCGTAACCGTCGAGGCGGGCGTTGCGTTGCGACAGCAATGGGGTGCAGGCCGTCCCGTGTGGATCGCCGGCAGCACGCACGAAGGTGAAGAAGAGGCCTCGCTGGCTGCGCACGCAGC
>JAPLSF010000222.1 GCA_026398785.1 Pseudomonadota bacterium
GGCGGTGCGCGCCCGTGAGCTCGAACCCCGTCGTCAGGTGGTCGAAGTTGCGCCCGGTCACCTGGGCTGACGCGGTGCCCCCGGCCAGGAGCAGCAACAAGGGCAGCAGTGCACGGCGAAACCATTGCGATCTCATGGGATGCTCCTACTGCAGCCGCGCGGCTTTGACCGTCGTGGTCACGTGGCAGCGCTGGCATTGGCGGCCAAATTGACCGAGGTGCACGTCTTCCTCGGCATGGCATGCCGCGCAGTCCTGCGGCGGCTTCGCCACGTGCGGGGGCTGCTTGTGACAGCCTTCGCAGGCCACCTTGGAGTGCGCGCCGGTCAGGGCAAATTTCGTGGACTTGCCATGATCGAACTGCCACAGGTTCCAGCCGTTCACCGAATGGCAGGCTTCGCAGTCCCGACCGAGCGAGCCCTTGTGACGATCGTCCGTCGCGTGGCAGTCCACACACGCCTGCCGTGCCTCCTTGAACGACGTGGAGCGATGACACGCAAAGCAGGGAACGGCAACGTGGAGGCCCACGAGCGGGAACTGCGAGAAGTCGTGATCGAACTGCAGGTGACCGCGCCAGGTCTCCACGCTGTGGCACTGCGCGCAGTCGGTGCCGAGTTTGCCCGCATGCACGTCGTCTCCCCGGTGGCATCCGGCGCAGTCCGTGCCGAGCTTCTGGCTGGCGACGACCGCTGTATGGCAGACATGGCAGTCCAGCTTCTGGTGCGCTCCGCGCAGTTCGAACTTGCCATCGCGCGTGTGATCGAAACTCGACGGTGTCCATGCGCTTGCGGCGTGGCACTTCTCGCAGCCCGCACCAAAGCGAGTGGCATGCGGATCGTCGCTGCGGTGGCAACCTGCGCAGTCTCTGGGCAATGAGTCCTTGAAATTCGATGTCTTGTGACAGGTCTTGCAGTCGAGCGAGGAGTGCGCGCCCGTGAGCGCGAATCCAGTCGCCTTCAGGTGGTCGTACTTCGTGCCGGTCCAACCGGTCGTCTGGTGACACTCTGCGCACGCGGCGCCGCGCGCGCCGGCGTGGACGTCATCCGGTGCGTGGCAGGCGGCACACTGGGTTGGGGGCCCATGTGGCAGGCTGCACAGGTCGCTTGCACATGCTTGCCGGTCAACGCGAACCTGGTCTTGGCGTGATCAAACCGCACGCGTGCCCAGCCGCCGGCTTCGTGACAGCTGGCGCAATCGCGGCCAAGCTTGCCTTCGTGCGGCTCTTGCTTCTTGTGGCAATCGATGCACGCGGACGCCGCCTCACGATGTTTGCGGCCCGCCATGTGGCAAGCCGTGCACGCAACCGTCGCGTGCGCTCCCTGCAGCGGAAAGTCGGTCTGCGCATGCGGGAAGGAAGCAGTCTCGAGCTTGACGATGTCGGCCTGGCGACCCTTGTGGTCGGTGTGGCAGGCGCCACACTGGGCGGTCTCCGCCCCGGGCAACCGACCGTGGAAACCCTTGTGCTGTGCAATGTCGGCGGCGATCGGCTCGTGACAGGTGCGGCAGAGGGCCGCCTGCCGCGAACGATCCGCGCGATCGTGGCAGCGCGAGCACTCCTGCTCGTACTTCGCGTGTCCTGCGATGACCGGTCCGGGCATCAACAACGTCTCGAGGCTCGCCGCACGGGCGCTCAACGGCGACATCGCGAGTCCCAGGATCGCGAGCAGGAGTCGGCAGGCGCTGCGCCAGCGGGGCATGCGTGCGACTCCTGCCGTTCAGTAGATGTGTACCGCGACCACATGGACGGTCCCGGCGATGATGAGCATGAAGAAAAGCGGCATGTGCAGGGCGTGCCACAACGAGAAGAGCATCTGGAAAGCACGAAACTCGAGCACGCGCCGCGCTGCGCCGATGCGATCGTCGATGTAGCGATACGCCGTCAGTCGCAGCGGTTCGCGGCTCGGATCGTGACGACGGTCTGCTCCCGTCGCGATGGCTGCACGGACTGCGCGTCGCAGCCGACGTCTTGCCATGATTGCCCACGAAGCACCCAGCAGCGGCCGTAGCAGCAGCGGGGTCGCCGCAAATCTCCGTTCGATGACGGCCTGCTCTTCGTCGATACTCCGCGCCAGCGCGGGCAGGAACGACACTGACGATGTCAGCTGCAACCGGCTCGAGAACTCCTTCAACTCGTCGAGGGTGGCCTCGCGTCCGTTCAGTTCGAGATGGATGCGGCGGTAGAAATAGCGGCCGAACAGCCCACTACCGGAGACGACGAGCATGCAGACGAGCGCAACGTTGCTGTTGGTCGCGCCGAGGCTGAAGTTCGAGTGGAACAGGATGAGCGCGGGTCCGAGGATGCCGAGCGTCATGTGCATTCTGAACCATGAGCGCGTGGACCCGAGG
>JAPLSF010000044.1 GCA_026398785.1 Pseudomonadota bacterium
GGCTTCGGCCGCGAAGGCTCGAAGTACGGCATCCTCGACTACACCGAGCTCAAGTACCTCTGCATCGGCGGCATCGAGGGTTGAACCAGCGCTCGCTCATCTACCTGCTGGCGTTCATCGTCACGATCGGGTCGGTCGCCACCAACATCTACATTCCGGCGTTGCCGGTCGTGCGGGAGTACTTCGGCTCGAGCGTCGCGCAGGTCCAGGCCACTTTCTCTATCGCGCTGCTGACGTTCGCGATCGGCATGCTGTTCTGGGGTCCGTTCGCGGATCGCTACGGGCGGCGCCTGGCGATCCTCGCCGGCGTCGGCCTGATGGCGGCAGGCTCCATCGTCTGCCTGTTCGCCCCGAGCCTGGCCTGGCTGATCGTCGGCCGCGGCGTGCTCGCGTTCGGCACGGCCACGGGCATTGCCGTCTCGCGCACGATCGTGAGCGACCTTTACCCGGACAGCATGGCGCGCATGCTCGCGCAGCTCGCGATCTTTGCGGTGGTGTCGAGCGCGTCGGCCCCCGTCATCGGCGGCTTCCTGACGTCGTGGTTCGGCTGGCGCGCGGTCTTCGTGGCCCAGATCGTGATGGCCGCGGCGGTAGCCTGGCTCACCTGGAAGCACCTGCCGGAGACGCGCCCCGCGACGAAGCAACCACCGGCCGTGCGCGAGATGGCTCGCGTGGCGCGCGCGCTGGTGGTCAAACCCAGTTACCTGAGCTGCGTGCTGCAATCATCGGCCGCCTATTCGATGTTCGTGGTGTTCATATCGCTCGCGCCGTACGTGATGGTGACGGCGATGGGCCGCTCGGCCACGGAGTACGGCTTGTACTACCCGCTGATCTCGTTCGGCTACGTCGCCGGCAACTGGGCCGTCGGCCGGTTCTCGGCTCGCGGACAGCACTGGATGATCGCCTTCGGCGTCAGCCTGCAGATGGCGGCCGCACTCTGCGCCCTGGTGTTCGCCGCGTTCGATTTCCAGCACCCGCTGTGGATCTTCGTGCCCATGGGCGTGCTCTATTTCGGCCAGGGCCTGTTCATGCCCCATCTGACGGCGATCGCCGTAAGCCTGGCGCCACCGCATGCGACCGGCGTCGGTTCGAGCACGCTCGGGTTCCTGAACCAGTTCATTTCGGCGGTCTGCGTGCAAATCATGGGCCTGGTGGGAGCGGAGACCGCGCTGCCGATGCTGCTGTTCTGCGCCGGGGCGGCCTTCTTCCAGCTGGTCGTGCTGCGGCTGTCGCCCCGCATGGAAGCCCGGGCCCGGGTCGCCTGAGCCTGTCCAGTCCGCAGGAAACTGCCCGCCCGGCACGGCTGCAAACAGTCGCCATGATATCGTTCGCCGCCCGGCCCGCCCCGCGATTTCCTTAAATGACCTACCTCGGCACTCCAGACTTCGTCCACGGTTCGCGCCCCCGCGTCGGCGTCATGCTCGTGAACCTGGGCACCCCCGCGGATCCTTCGCCTCGGTCGGTGCGGAAGTACCTGGCCGAGTTTCTGTCCGACCCGCGCGTGATCGAGGCGCCGCGCCTGCTCTGGTGGCTGGTCCTGCATGGCGTCATCCTGCGTACGCGCCCGCAGCGCAGTGCCCACGCTTACCAGAAGGTCTGGACGCCGGAGGGTTCGCCGCTCCTGATCGAATCGCGCAAGCTCACCACAGCCCTCGCTGCCCGGCTGCAGCAGCGCTTCGGCGACGACGTCGTGGTCGATCTCGCGATGACCTACGGCCAGCCGTCGATTCCCTCGGTGCTCGCACGGTTCCGCGAACAGAACGTGCGGCGCCTGCTGGTGCTGCCGCTCTACCCGCAGTATTCATCGACCACGACCGGCAGCATCTTCGAGTTCGTCACGCGCGAACTGTCGCAGTGGCGCTGGATGCCGGAGCTGCGTTTCGTCAACCAGTACTGGGAACGCGAGTCGTACCTGCGCGGCGTGGCGGACAGCGTCGCCAAGCACTGGGAGACGCACGGTCGCAAGCACCTGCTGTTCTCCTTCCACTCGATCCCGAAGCGCTACTTCCTCGCCGGCGATCCGTACCACTGCTTCTGTCTCGGCACGGCCCGCGGCGTCGCGCAGCGGCTCGGCCTCGCCCAGGACGAATGGTCGCTGGGTTTCCAGTCGCGGTTCGGCCGCGAAGAATGGTTGCAGCCGTACGTGGACATGCTGCTGCAGGACTACGCCAAGTCGGGTCCGAAGCGCGTCACGGTCGTCTGCCCGGGATTCGCGACGGACTGCCTCGAGACACTCGAGGAAATCAGCATGCAGAACCGCGAACTGTTCCTCGCGCAGGGCGGTGAGGCGTTCGACTACGCGCCGTGCCTGAACTCGACCCCGGCACACGTCGATGTGATGGAGGACGTCGTGCTCCAGCACGCGGGCAGCTGGCCTGAACTCGGCGCCGAGCGTCTCGACGACGCGGCCCTGGCCTCGGTGCGCGAACGCGCAGTGGCCAGCGGCGCGCAGCGATGACGGCGCGCAGCGGCGGGTCTCGCATGCCGCTCGGACGCTTTCTGGAAGTCAGCCTGGCGGTGGTCGAACTCGCCGAGTCGCTCGCGTTCTACGAATCGCTCGGTTTCGTGCAGGCATCGGTCGGCGAAGCATGGCCGCATCCGTATGCCGTGGTGACGGATGGTCGCCTCAGCCTCGGACTGCATGGGGCGGACTTCGAGAGTCCGCTGCCGACCTGGGTCGCGCCCTCGTTGCGCGAACGTCTCGCTGCGCTCGACGCGCTCGGCGTGACCATCGAGGACGCACGTCTCGACGATGTTTCGATGCATCAGGCGCTCTTACGCGACCCCTCGGGCCAGCCGTTGCGGCTGCTCGAGGCGCGCACGTTCTCGCCGCCGGCGCTTGCGCCGGCGCATGCGACGGCCCTGGGTTATTTCGAAGAGTTCGCCATCGCAACGACCGACCTCGCCGCCGCGAGCGCGTTCTGGGAACGCCTGGGGTTCGTCGCGTTCGAGCCTGTCCGCGAGCCGTTCGCCAGAGCCGTCGCCGCCAGCCGTGACCTCAATGTCGGACTCTACGCGATCGACCTGCCGGCGCCGGTGCTGGTGTTCTCCGATGTGGCGATGCAGGAACGAGTCGCAAGCCTGCGCGATCAGGGCCATCGCTTCGCGCAGCGCATGCCACGCGAACTGGCGGTGATGGGAGCGGCCCTGCTCGAGGCACCGGAAGGCACGCTGCTGCTGTTGCTTACGGAACCCGCGGCAGACTGACCGCGCCGATCGATGCGGCCACGATCTCAAAGCGGATCTCGAGCACGCCCGCAACCTGGATGGCACCGCCAGCGACCGAGAACGGCGTGATGCCGAAATCGGTCTGGTTCAACCGCAACTCGCCGCGCGCGATCACGCCTGTCGCATCGCGCTCGACGATGACTGGAATCTCCTGCTCACGCTCGACCCCCTTCAGCGTCACGGCCACACGCACGATGGGTTGCGGCCAGACACCGGACGTCGCCGAGGATCGCAGCGTGATGGTGGGAAAATGCTCCCCGTCGAGCACCTCGGCGCGCAGCATGTTGCGGCGCGTGCCAGCCCGCGCATCGTCCGGCACCGGCGCAGCGAACTCCGGGCCCGCCGCGGCGCGCGCTGCAGGCAAGTCCACATCGAAGCGTTCCACCGGCAGGGTCAGCTCGAAGGACGAGTCTGCCGGTGCGCTCCCGAGCCAGACTGAGCCAGCCTCGTCCGCTGAAGTGATCACGTGGTCGTGGCCCAGTTTCGCGAGCGGGCCGGCCCGGCGGACGATGACGGTGACGACGGTCCGCTCCGGGTCAACCTGAAACGTGCGCGTGCCTGCACGTGTCGCCGTCGCTGCGGCGCCTGCGGATTGCGACTGCGAGGCGTTCGCAGCAGCCGGCGGTGCCGTGGTCGAACGACAACCGGCCAGGATGCCCAACGCCGCAATCATCACGCAACGACCGGCGGGCCCTGCGTTTTCCTGCGCGTTTGCTAACATGCACCGATCATCCCACAGGAAGTCGCTCCATGCTCCTGCGCAATACTGCGGACGCCTACGGCAGTCTCTCCAGGTTCCTGCACTGGGCCATCGTGCTGCTGATCGTGCCGCAGTACTTCCTCGCGGAAGCCGCAGATGAATTGCCGAACGGCATCGAGAAACTTCAAATCCTCAACTGGCACAAGTCGCTCGGCATGGTGGTCCTGCTGCTGGCGCTGGCGCGCATCGGCTGGAAGGTCATGAACCGCGGCATGCCGGGCCCCATCGGCGAACCATGGCAGCGCAAGGCCGCGGCGGTAGGCCACGGGCTGCTCTACCTGCTGATCCTGGCCCAGCCGGTTTCCGGTTGGGCCATGTCCTCGGCCGCCAACTACCCGGTGACCCTGTTCGGCTGGTTCCAGTTCCCCGCGCTGGTCGCCGAAAACCACGACCTGCACGAAACGCTGGAGGAAGTGCACGAAGTGTTTTTCTACTCGCTCGTCACGGTGACGGCCGTGCACATCGCCGCGGCGCTCTATCACCACTTCGTGCTGAAGGACGGCGTGCTCCGGCGCATGCTGCCGTTCTCCAGGTCATAGGCGTGCCTACGCGCCGCCGCGCAGGTCTCCTGGCGCTGCTGGCGGCCCTCGCACTGGGGCCCGCAGCGCGAGATGCGACGGCGGCGGCCTGGACAATCGATCCGGCGCACAGCCAGCTGACGTTTCATCCCCGGCTCGCGGGCGGCGAATTCGCAGGCCGCTTCGAGCGTTTCGAGGCGACGATCCGGTTCGATCCCGCCGATCTCGCCCATTCCAGCCTGCTGGTCGTCGTCGACTTGCTCGGTGCCCGTACCGGCGACACCGATCGCGATACTGCGTTGCAAGGAAGCGACTTCTTCCAGACCACGCGCTGGCCCAAGGGCACGTTCACCAGCACCGGGATCAGGTCGTTGGGCGGCGGCCGCTATGAAGCCACAGGCAAGCTCACGCTGCGCGACGTCAACCGCGACGTCCGCGTCCAGTTCCGCTTCGACCCACCTGCACCCTCCGGGGGCGCAGCGCACATGGTCGGCTCATCGGTCGTCCGTCGCCTCGACTTCGGCGTGGGTCAGGGCGACTGGCGCAGCACCGAGTGGCTCGACGATGCGGTGCGGGTCGAATTCGATCTCGCGTTGCGCGGCGCACGCTGACGCAGCACTCGCCGTCATGTAGGCGGCGCGGTGGAAACGGGCATAGAATTCCCGCTCGCTGCGGGAGCTGGCAGCGTCTTCATCACCAAACGAGACGGGGTGTCCCAAATGTCATTGCGTTCCACTTCGGTTGCTGCAAGCCTGGCGCTTGCACTCGCCATCGGGCTCGCGGCTGCCGGATGCCAGAAGAAGGAAGAACAGGCTGTCGCGCCTGCCACGGACGCCGCTGCTCCTGCTGCAACGACGGCGTTGGAGGCCCTCGAAGGCCAGGTCGACATCGTCGCGTGGCCGGGCTACCTCGAGCGCGGTGAAACCGACAAGAACTTCGACTGGGTGACCCCGTTCGAGAAAGACACGGGTTGCAAGGTCAACATCAAGACGGCCGGCACGTCCGACGAAATGGTCTCGCTGATGACGCAGGGCGGTTACGACCTGGTCACGGCTTCGGGTGATGCATCGCTGCGCCTGATCCGCGGCGGCACCGTGCAGCCGATCGACGTCGCGCGCGTCCCGAGCTTTGCCAACGTGGACGAGCGCCTCAAGCAGGGCGCCTGGCATTTCGTCGACGGCAAGAATTACGGCACGCCGTACCAGTGGGGACCGAACGTGCTGATGTACAACACGAAGGCGTTCCCCACCGCGCCGAAATCGTGGTCGGTCGTGTTCGAAGAACAGAAGCTCGGCGACGGCAAGAGCAACAAGGGACGCGTGCAGGCCTACGACGGCCCCATCTACATTGCGGACGCCGCGCTGTACCTGATGGCGAAGAAGCCGGAACTCGGCATCAAGGACCCGTACGAACTCAACGAAGAACAGTACGCCGCCGTGCTCGACGTCCTGCGCACGCAGCATCCGCTGGTGCACCGCTACTGGCACGACGCCAACGTCGCCGTGCAGGACTTCACCAATGAGGGCGTGGTGGTCTCGGGCTCCTGGCCGTTCCAGGTCAACACGCTCGTCGCCAACAAGCAGCCGGTCGCCAGCGTCGTCCCCGACGAAGGCGCGACGGGTTGGGCCGACACCACCATGCTCGCAGCGAACGCAAAGCACCCCAACTGCGCGTACAAGTGGATGGAGTGGTCGCTGAACGCCAAGGTGCAGGGCGACGTCGCTGCCTGGTTCGGCTCGGTGCCGGCCGTGCCGGCCGCGTGCAAGGGCAATGCCCTGCTGACCGACACTGGCTGCGCCACCAACGGCTTCGACAACTTCGACAAGATCCACTTCTGGCGTACGCCGGAAGCCGCGTGCGGCACGGGCACGTGCGTACCCTACAGCCGCTGGGCAACGGATTACGTCGCCGTGATGGGCGGCCGCTGACCGGAGGAACAGGTCTCGATCGCGCGGCATTCCACGGGGAATGCCGCGTGCCGAACCCATAGTCGACATGACTCCCGCGATCGAACTGCGCGCAACGCGCCGCGCCTTCGGCTCCGTCGTTGCGCTCGATTCCGTCTCGCTGACGATCGCACCCGGTGAATTCTTCGCCCTGCTCGGCCCGTCGGGCTCGGGCAAGACCACGTGCCTGCGCCTGATCGCGGGCTTCGACCAGCCGGACAGCGGCACCATCCTGCTCGACGGCGAGGACGTGACGAACACGCCGCCGTTCGCACGCAACGTCAACACGGTGTTCCAGGATTACGCGCTGTTTCCACACATGACCGTGGCAGAGAACGTCGCGTACGGATTGCGGGTGCGCGGCGTCGCCGCCGCCGAGCGGGCGAGACAGGCCAGTGAAATGCTCGACCTCGTGCGACTCGGCGAGTTCGGCGCGCGTCGGCCGCACCAACTCTCCGGTGGTCAGCGTCAGCGCGTGGCGCTGGCGCGCGCGCTGATCAACCGCCCGAAGGTGTTGCTGCTCGATGAGCCACTCGGCGCGCTCGACCTCAAGCTGCGCGAGGAAATGCAGGCGGAACTCAAGGGTCTGCAGCAGCGTCTCGGCATAACGTTCGTGTTCGTCACCCACGACCAGGGCGAGGCCCTGAGCATGGCGGATCGCGTTGCCGTGTTCAGCCAGGGCTGCATCGAGCAGCTCGACACGCCGCGCGAACTCTACAACCGACCGCAAACCGCTTTCGTCGCAAGTTTCGTCGGCAGCGCCAACGTGGTCGGGCGCGCAGCGGCGCAGGTCCTGACCGGCCGCAACTTTGCCTTTGCGATCCGACCCGAACTGATCGACATCCTCGCGTCGGGCGAGCCGGCGGCAGACGGCTACGTCCAGTGCGCCGGTGAAGTCGTGGACGTCCTCTATCACGGTGCGAGCAGCCGGCTGCGCGTGAAAATCGACGGGCAAACGACGCTGGCCGTGGCGCGCGCCGAGATAGCGGGCAGTGGTGTCGAAGGGCTTACGACGGGTGCGAGGGTAAGTCTTGCCTGGCGTCCCGAACACGCCGTGCCGCTGCAGTACTGACCATGTCCGGCCGCGCGGAGTTTTCGCTGCAGGGACGCCGGTCGTTCTACTTCGCGTTGCTGCTCGCTCCGCCGTTGCTCTGGCTCGGCATCGTCTACCTCGGCTCGCTGTTCACTCTGCTGCTGCAGAGCTTCTATGCGATCGACGAATTCACGGCGCGCATCGTGCCCGAGTTCACGCTCGCGACCTACAAGCAGTTGCTCACGCAGCCTGCGCACGTCGACATCATCCTGCGCACGCTGCTGATGGCGGTCGCCGTCACCCTGGCTGCGGCGGTCATCGCGTTCCCGGTCGCGCTGTACATGGCGCGCTACGCCGGTCCGCGCATGAAGGCACTGTTCTACGTCGGCGTGATGCTGCCGATGTGGACCAGCTACCTCGTCAAGGTCTATGCATGGCGGTTGATCCTCGCCAAGCAGGGCATCGCCAGCTGGGGCTTCGAGCACCTCGGCCTCATGGGTGCACTGGACAAGGCGCTGGAGCTGCCGGTCGTCGGCGGGCCGTCGCTGGCCTCGTCGTACATCGGCATGTTCGTCGTGTTCGTCTACATGTGGTTGCCGTTCATGATCCTGCCGGTCGCCGCCGCGCTCGAACGCGTGCCGTCTTCGCTGCTGCAGGCCTCGGCCGACCTCGGCGCCAGGCCGGGCCAGACGTTCCGCAACGTCGTGCTGCCGCTAGCACTGCCCGGACTCGCCGCGGGCTCGATCTTCACGTTCTCGCTCACGCTCGGCGACTACATCATTCCGAGCGTAGTGGGCGCGCCGGGTTACTTCATCGGCATGATGGTTTATCAGCAGCAGGGCACCGCCGGCAACCTGCCACTTGCGGCCGCGTTCTCAGTGGTGCCGATCGTGCTGATCGGCCTGTACCTGATGCTCGCCAGGCGGCTGGGGGCTTTCGATGCCCTCTGAGCAGCCGCGCCGCCCGTCATGGGAACGCCCCTCGCTGTTCACCAGGGCGATGGCGGCAGCCGGCCTGGTGTTCCTGCACGCGCCCGTCTGGGTGATCACGCTGTATGCGTTCACTACCGAAGATCGCACGTACCAGTTCCCTCCGCCCGGGTTGACGCTGCACTGGTTCGACGTGGCCTTGGCCCGCAACGACATCTGGGAGTCGATGCGGCTCTCGCTGCTCGTCGCCTCCGCGGCCACGCTGCTCGCAATCATTCTCGGTACGCTGGCCGCATTCGCGCTCGCCCGTCGCACGTTCAGCGGCAAGGAGTCGATCACGCTGCTGTTCGTGCTGCCAATCGCACTGCCTGGCATCCTCACCGGCCTGGCCTTGCTTGCGGGTATCCGTACGGTCGGACTCGAGCCCGGTTTCTGGACCATCGTCGCGGGCCACGCCACGTTCTGCCTCGTCATCGTCTACAACAACGTCGTCGCGCGCCTGCGCCGCATTCCACCGAACTGGGTCGAGGCCTCGATGGACCTCGGGGCGCGCGGCCACCAGACTTTCCGTTACGTGCTGCTGCCGCAGATCGCCACGGCGCTGCTGGCGGGCGGCATGCTCGCCTTCGCGCTGTCGTTCGACGAGATCATCGTCACTCTATTCACGGCCGGGCACGAACGCACCCTGCCGATCTGGTTCTACAGCGAATTGTTCCGGCCGCGCGAGCGGCCCGTCACCAACGTCGTCGCGGTCGTCGTGATCCTCGTGACGCTCGTTCCGATCCTGCTCGCGTACTACCTGACGCGGCCGGACGAGCAGTCGCAAGGTAACTGATGCTCCGCGCTGTCCTGCAACATTTCCTGGAGGCGGATCCATGCAAACCAAGCTCCTGATCAACGGCAAGCTCGTCGCAGGCGAAGGCAAGGTCGAGGACGTGCTGAACCCGGCTACCGGCAAGGTGCTGGCCCGGGTTCCTGAGGCGTCGCGCGGCCAGGTCGACGCGGCCGTGAAAGCGGCCGACGCTGCGTTCGCAGGTTGGGCGCGCACCGCGCCGAAAGACCGCGCGTACCTGCTGCTGAAGCTTGCCGATCGCATCGAAGCCGACGGCGCCGCATTCGCCAAGGTGGAGTCGCAGAACTGCGGCAAGCCGCTGTCTGCCGCGCTCAACGACGAGATCCCAGCGATCGCCGACGTCTTCCGCTTCTTCGCCGGCGCTTGCCGCACGATGACCGGCGCGGTCGCGGGCGAATACCTCGCCGGGTTCACCAGCATGATTCGCCGTGACCCGATCGGCGTCGTCGCCTCGATCGCGCCGTGGAACTATCCGCTGATGATGGCGGCCTGGAAACTCGGCCCGGCGCTCGCGGCGGGCAACACTGTCGTACTGAAGCCGTCCGAGCAGACTCCGCTCACGGCGTTGAAGCTCGGCGAATTGCTGGCTGAGATCTTCCCGGCCGGCGTGGTGAACATCGTCTGCGGTCGTGGCCGCAGCGTCGGCGCGCCGCTGACGCGGCATCCGAAGGTGCGCATGATCTCGCTGACCGGCGACGTCGCGACGGGCGGCCGGATCCTCATGCAGGCCGCAGACGGCATCAAGCGCACGCACCTCGAGCTCGGCGGCAAGGCACCCGTGATCGTGTTCGACGATGCGGACATCCAGAGCGTCGTGGAGGGCGTGCGCACGTTCGGCTACTACAACGCGGGCCAGGACTGCACGGCCGCCTGCCGCATCTACGCGGGCGCGAAGGTGTACGACAGGCTCGTCGCCGATCTCTCGAGCGCGGTGAGCACGATCAAGACCGGGCTGCAGACGGCGAAGGGCGTCGAGATGGGTCCGCTGATCAGTGCCGAGCAGCGCGATCGTGTCGCGGGTTTCGTCAAGCGCGCGAAGCGACAGAAGCACATTGAAGTCACCGCAGGCGGCAATGCTGTCGCAGGCGGCGGCTTCTTCTTCGAGCCAACCGTGATAGCGAATGCACGGCAGAGTGATGAGATCGTGCAACGCGAAGTGTTCGGACCCGTCGTCTCGGTCACGCGCTTCAAGGACGCGGACGACGCCGTTCAGTGGGCCAACGATTCGGAGTACGGACTCGCGTCGTCGGTGTGGACACAAGACGTCGGCAAGGCGATGACTGTCGCGTCACGCCTGCAGTACGGCTGCACGTGGATCAATACGCACTTCATGCTGGTGAGCGAGATGCCGCATGGCGGCTTGAAGCGCTCCGGCTACGGCAAGGATCTTTCGGCGTACGCGCTCGAGGATTACACGGTGGTGCGGCACGTCATGGCAAGACTTTAGGCCCTGCGCACAAAGGGTTAAGCGGCGAACCTCTCCAGGTCGGCAGGAGTTGCAATGTGCAAGCAACGAATCTGTCACAGCATCGACCTACCTGGGGGCGCACGATGATTTCCGTCAAGCAAGCCGTCCTCCAAGGTGAGCGTGACTCAGGCCGAGAGGCAGCATCAGCCGATATATGGCAGCAGGGACGGATGCACTAAGCCCTCGACGCCCGACCGAACACCGGAGCAGGAACCCCCTCCTGCTCCGGTTTTTTTATGCCGCGAATTCGGCGAGCAGCCTGTCGATCATCCCTGCGGCCTGCCGGCCGTAGCCGCCGCCGAAGAGATTGAAGTGATTCAGCACGTGGTACAGGTTGTAGAGCGTGCGACGTGTGCCGGCAGCCTGGTCCAGTGGCCATGCGGACTGGTAGGCAGCGTAGAACCGCGGACCAAAACCGCCGAAGAGCCGGGTCATCGCCATATCCGCCTCTCGATCGCCGTAGTACACCGCCGGATCGAAAACCGCGGGCTCTCCTGCGCCTGCGACCGAGCCCCAGTTGCCGCCCCACAGATCGCCGTGCAGCAGCGACGGGACCGGGCGGTAACTGGAAAAGAATGCCCCGCAGCGTTCAGCCAGCCCATGGCCGCGATCGACGATGCGGGACTCGAGACCATTGCGGGCCGCGAGATCGAGCTGCACGCCCAGCCGTCGCTCGCGGAAGAACCGCACCCAATCGTCATCCCATGCGTTCTGTTGCGGGGTTGCGCCGATAGTGTTGTCGCGGTGCCAGCCGAAGCGCGGCGCCGTCATGCGATGCTGCATCGCAAGCCGCTCACCGAGTTGTGCCTGCAGTGCGCCGTCGCTCCCGGCCGCTGGCTTGAGATCCAGCCATTCGAGCGCGAGCAGCGCGTGCCCGCCAGCTTCTCCCACTGCAAGCACCGCGGGCACACGCAGGGTGCCGGTTTCAGCCAGCGCCTGCAATCCTTCCGCCTCGGCTTCGAACACGGGCAGCGTGTCCGCGTCTGCAAGTTTGACGAAGGCGTCGCCACCCTCGCCGCGCCAGCGAACGCAACGATGAATGCTGCCACCGCCGACTTCCGCTGCGGCAGTCGCTGCAAATCGACGTCCACTGATGCGAGACAGCCAGGTGGCGATCGCGACGTCGGAGGTCATGGACATCCTCGCGCCAGTGGGCGTCGACTCAGGCTGCGTGCCGTGAATGCAGTCGTCGCGCCTGGTCGCGCAGCAAACGGCCGAAGCCCTGCGTCTCGCAGAAAGTATCGAGCGTCACGAGGTCCGGCGGTAGCAGCCGCAACTCGCTCATGCGGCTGATCGGCAGCGGCATGTCGCATGCAATTGCGGTCAGTCGCCGCGACAACAGCGCTGTCTCGCGATGTTCGCGCAAGCTTTCGGCAACGAACGTCGCATTGCGGAATTTCAGCTTGCCGATCTGGTCGATGCTGTCGAGCACGCCATCGAGCGTGTGGAAATGCTTGAGCAGCGTCTGCGCCGTCTTGCGGCCCACGCCCGGCACGCCCGGGATGTTGTCGACGGCATCGCCCATGAGCGCGAGAAAGTCCGCCATGCGCTCCGGGACGACGCCGAAGCGCTCGGCAATGTCTTCGTACCCGTAGCGGACGTCGGCCACCGCGTCCCAGTACACATCGACGGACGACAACAGCTGCGTCAGGTCCTTGTCGCGGCTCACGATCGTGACGGGCAGCCCCGCCGCGCGCGCGCGCGTCGCCAGCGTCCCGATGATGTCGTCGGCCTCGTAGCGCGAGCTGCTGTAGCGCGCCACGCCGAGCGCGGCGCAGATCTCCTGGCACAGCGCGAATTGCCGCTTCAGTTCGACGGGCGCGGGCTCGCGATTTGCCTTGTAAGCCGGATAGATTTCGTTGCGATACCCCTGCTCCAGGCTTTCGTCGAACGCGACGGCGATGTGCCGCGGGGATTCCTTTTCGAGCAATTCGGCGAGGAAACGCGCGAAGCCGAGCACGGCATTGACGGGATTGCCGTCGCGATCCGCGACTTCCACGGGCACCGAAAACCATGCGCGGAAGATGAAGACACTGGCGTCGATGAGATAGAGCATCGTGTGCGGGACCTAGATACCCCACGCGGGCTTCTGGCCGGTGAACGCGTCGATACCTTCGAAGAGCGTCGAAACCCAGCGATTTTCCTGGTCAGTCAGCTCGGGTCGCACAATGTCGAACAGCAGGATGACCCGTGTCTGATCGCTGTCGTTCCACGCCTCGTGATCGATCGAGTCGTCGAACACCCAGGCCCTGCCCTCCTGCCACTCGCGCACCTCGTTGCCGACGCGAAGGCGGCATTTGCCGGGTACGATCAGCGGCAGGTGTACGATCAGGCGAGTGTTGATCAGTCCGTTGTGCGGCGGGATGTGTGCGCCCGCCTTCAATTGCGAGAACAGCACGGACGGCGTGCGCCCGGGAATCCTTGCGAGCGGCGCAGCGGCCAGCGCGGCCATCGTCTGCGGACAGCGCGCCGCGTTGGCTTCGTTCAGCTCACCGTTCTGCCAGAGATAAAACGCAGTCCACGCGGGATTGTTGGTCATCCCCATCTGCTCAGAGTACGGGCGGTTGGGGTCACCCGTCACGTACGGCGTGAAGGCAGCGGCGTCCTGCAGCACGCCTTGCAGCTCCGCACGGATATTGTCCGTCGCCGCCTCGACCGCGTCGAGCCACGGGAAGTCCGCGCGGTCGTAGAACTGCTTCTGCGGCAGCTGCGGGAAATAGAAATACCGCGGCTCCTGCAGGTAGATGCGCTTGCGCCCTACCACGATGTCGAGTGCCTGGCCAAAGCGACTGTTGGCCTGCGATTCGTCGAAGCCGCGCTCCTTGAGCCACGCGCGCAAGTGGTCCTCGTAGCGCCTGGAGAACAGTTCACTCGCCTGCTGCGCGCGGCGCAGCTCCTGCACCAGGTCGGGCGATAACCGGTCGGCCGGTGGGGCTGACCGCAGTGCCGCGAGGTAGTAGGCCGACGCTGCCTTGGTGTCTCCCGCCTGCTCGAGACTGTCGCCCTTCATCACCAGTGCGCGCAGGTTGCGCGGGTCGAGCGCGAGCACGCGATCGACGGAGGCGCCCATCCCGGCCCAGTCCTGCAACGAGCGGCAAGAGTAGGCCAGCCCCAGCATGACGGCGACGTCGGCCTGCCCGGCTCGCGCCGCCTGCATGAAAAGATCGCGGGCGGCGCGGGCTTCGCCGCGGCGGAGAGCGTCGGCCGCAGCGCGTGCCAGCGCGGGGCCATCGTTGAGGGGTGCATTCATGGTGCGCGAAGGATAAGAGATCGGGCGGCACGTTGGCAGTTTGCTGAGCGGCGACGCAGCGGGGCGACCCATGCGAGGATGGACGCATGAGCAGCGTGTCCTGGCCCACGGTGGCCATATCGACGGCGGCAAGCATCGAAATCGTGCCGCTCGGCCGGCAGCACATCGCCGGCTTTCACGCGGCTCTCGACGGTGTCGCGAAGGAACGCCGCTACCTCGCGATGCTCGAGGCGCCGTCGTTCTGGCGCACGCGCCGGTTCGTGCTCGACAGCCTGCAGGCTGGCGCGGTGCACATGGTGGCGGTGGCCGACGCCGGAGTCGTTGGCTGGTGCGACCTGCGACCGAAGGCAGCGCCGACCCTGCGGCACACCGCCGTGCTCGGCATGGGAATCGTCGCCGCTTACCGGGGCCAGGGTATCGGGAGCCGCCTGCTCACGACCGCGCTCGAACTGGCACCGGCGCGCGGGATCCGGCGGTCCGAATTGATCGTGCGCTCGGACAACGCTCCGGCCATCGCGCTCTATCGACGGTTCGGCTTCGTCGACGAAGGCACCTGCCGCAACTACATGCGTGTCGACGGCGTCGATTACGACGCGCTGCTGATGGCGCGGCTGGCACGGTGATCCCAACGGTGCCCGGTTCGGTGCAGGTCCCCGGTCCACGAGCGCTATAATCGTGCGCTTGGGGCCTGGCACGTGGGGGACGAAGTCCGCCGGCATCCCCGTATCCATTTGTATTTGTTGACTTTCAGCCAATTCGTTCGGGCTGGCACGCAAGTTGCCCGTCTCTTACGAAACGAACGGTATGGACATGGTTGCCCAGATCAGGACGCCGCCTTTGCGGCTGCTGCGAGCTTTTTGCCTCGCGGCTCGCCACTCGAGTTTCAAGGATGCGGCAGACCGTCTGTCGCTGACGCCTTCGGCCGTCAGCCACCAAGTCAAGGAACTCGAAGAACAACTCGGCGTTACGCTGTTCCAGCGACGGACGCGGTCCGTCGTGCTGACACCCGTTGGCCGGCAACTGCTGGATGACCTCGAGCCGGCCCTCGGCGCCCTGAGCACGGCCATCGAACGCACGCGCAACACGTCCGGCGCCAGGCGCCAGCTGACGATCGTGATGCCGCCGTTCTTCGCCAGCGAACTGTTTGCGCCACGACTGCCCGACTTTCACGCCCACCATCCTGGCATCGACATCCAGGTCGACACGCACGACCCGCGCCCCGGCCAGCATTCGGGGTTCACGGATGTCTCGATCGTCCTGTCGGGCAGCCCGCCCGCCGACGGGGATGTCGAGGCCGTGCGTCTCATGCCCCTGCAGCTGGTGGCGGCGGCATCGCCGAAAGTCGCCAGTTCCATGGCCGGCAAGCTCAACGCCCGCGCGTTCGACGGCCAGACCCTGGTCATGCATCGCAGCTTCCGCAACGACGTCTGGGATCTCTGGCTCAACCAGGTCGGGCTCGATCTGCGCCGGGTCAGCAACGTGGTCGAATTCGACAACATGGTCGCCGTCACCCGCGCCGCGGAGCGTGATGGTGGGATCGCACTGGTGCCCGCAATCGTCTGCCAGCCCTGGTTCGAACGTGGCGCACTGGTGCACATTCAGGGGTTCGACCTGCGTGGGGATGAGGCGTATTACCTCGTGGCCCGGCGCGCTGATTTCGAGCGTTCGGAAGTCTGCGCGGTGGTCGCGTGGTCGATCGAACAGTTCCAGGTTCCGGCATGACTCCGAATGCCGGCGGGTGACGAAACATCACTCATCGATTGACGAGACTTCGTTTGTCGCACTGCAGCATCAGACGTAGTCTCAAAACCGTCCAGCGGCTTCACTTATGTGGCTCTGGGGTGCACTCCCCCTGCGACCCCCGTCACATGAACCCGCCGGAACTTGCCGGGTGGCCTGGGACGCACTCCCCCTGCTCCCCCAGGCCATCCTGGCAAGTTATTTAGTTGAGGAAGGGGAGGAAGCGTAGGAAGGGGTTAGGGGTTAGTCGGAAGACTGGCGCAATACTCGGTCATGTCACTGACCCGTAACGATTAAAGGCGCCATCGGCGCCTTTTTTGTTGGCTCTGTCGCCGGCAAGAACGGACGGCAGGTGATGGCGCTCATTCCGGGACTCATCCGGGCGAGCGGAAAGGCAAACACGCGACAATTGCGGGCGGCCGATCCGGTGTCTTTCCCCGAGCTTGGAAAGGCAGACACGCGCTCGGGGAAAGACACCGGATCGACCGCTTGCGCTACAGCGCCTGAGCGGATTCTCGCCAAGGCCAGAGAATCCGCACGGCGCATGCAGCCTGCCAAGGGTCGATCGGAGCGACCAGTCGTCCAGTGCCGTGCTCGTAGCCGGTGATCGAAGTGCCACGGCTCGAGACTTCATACGCTCGCAACGCAACGTGACCGTTGCGGGCAAGCGAAGCGGGACCTTTCCCCGAGCGCGTGTCTGATTTTCCAAGCTCGGGGAAAGGTCCCGCTTCGCTTGCGTGCAACCAGCGCATGTCTGCCTTTGCGACCGCAGGCTCACGTGATCGCGCCCGACTAGCTCCGTGCCGCCGCACCCTGCCGCAACCGGGCGTGTAACGGACTCGACCGGGGAAAGTGCGCCAGCAGGTACTCCATCTGGTCGGCGAGCACGCGCCGGCCCTTCAGGTAGATGTACTCCGCGTAGCTGGGCGTGAACGGCACAGCGATCAGCTGCAGCCTGGCCTGCTCGGGGGTCCGCCAGGCCTTGAGGTTGTTGCAGCGCCGGCAGGCCGTGACGACGTTGTTCCAGGTGTCCAGTCCCCCGCGTGAAATCGGCGTGACGTGATCGCGCGACAGCTGGCCCGTGGGGAAGCGCTGCGCGCAGTACAGGCAGAGGTACGCATCGCGGCGGAACAGGGTTTCGTTGTTCAGCGGCGGCACGTAGCCCTGATGCCGGTTGCCGGGATTGTGGCGGTGGCCGATCGTCGCAACGATTGAACTCACCTTGACGATGGTGCGCTCACCGGTGCGCGCACTCACGCCGCCCCGCAGCGAGAAGAGAGTCTGGCCGAACGCATAGGCGACCTGTCCCATGAAGTGCAACCGGACCGCGTCACGGTAGTCGATCCACTCCAGGGGCATTCCCGAGACGTCCGTCCGCAGGACTTCCTGCGAAAGTGCGTACTGCGAAAGGGTGCGCATGCCGTGAAGATACGGCACTGCTGTGCAATAATCCATGGCTGTCTTGCAGTCGTGACTGTACAAAATATCCCTTTCACGGCAGCGGCTTAGCCGCGTCCGGGTTACGGGGAGGATGCCAGAACCCATGTCGCTAACGATCGGAGTGCCGCGCGAAATCTACGCGGGCGAGAAACGTGTTGCCGCCGTCCCGGAAGTGGTTGAGAAGCTGCTCAAGCTTGGTTTCGCCGTCCGCGTCGAAAGCGGTGCCGGGGCAGCCGCCAACTTCAGCGACGAGTCCTACCAAGCCGCAGGCGCACAGATCGCAGGCAGCGCCGCAGAGCTCATGGGCGGCTCGGACATCATCTTCAGGGTGCGCGCGCCGGCGCCGGAAGAGATCGCGTTGATGCAGCCAGGCAGCACCCTGATCAGCTTCATCTGGCCGGCGCAGAACCCGCAGCTCATGCAGCAGCTGGCCGACCGCAAGCTCACCGTGCTGGCCATCGACTCCTTGCCGCGCCAGCTCTCCCGCGCCCAGAAGATGGACGCGCTCACCTCCATGGCCAGCATCAGCGGTTACCGCGCCGTGATCGAGGCTGCCAACGCCTTCGGCCGGTTCTTCAACGGCCAGGTCACCGCTGCCGGCAAGATTCCGCCGGCCAAGGTCTTCATCGCCGGCGCCGGTGTTGCCGGTCTGGCGGCGATCGGCACGGCCGCCAACCTCGGCGCCATCGTGCGCGCCAACGATACGCGCGCCGAGGTGGCCGACCAGGTCGTGTCGCTGGGCGGCGAATTCGTCAAGGTCGACTACGAGGAAGAAGGCTCCGGTGGCGGCGGCTACGCCAAGGTGATGAGCGAGGGCTTCCAGCAGGCCCAGCGCGAGATGTACGCCAGGCAGGCCAAGGACGCGGACATCATCATCACCACCGCCCTGATTCCGGGCAAACCCGCGCCAAAGCTCATCACCGCCGAGATGGTGAAGAGCATGAAGCCCGGCAGCGTCATCGTCGACATGGCGGGCGAGCAGGGCGGCAACTGCGAACTCACCGTTCCCGGCGAAGCCGTGGTCCGGCACGGCGTCACCATCATCGGCTACACCGACCTGGTCAGCCGCCTGGCCAAGCAGGCCTCGACCCTGTACTCGACCAACCTGCTGCGCGTGACCGAGGAACTGTGCAAGACCAAGGACGGCATCCTCAACGTCAACATGGACGACGACGCCATCCGCGGCCTGACCGTCATCAAGGCGGGCAGCATCACCTGGCCGCCGCCGGCACCCAAGTTGCCGGCCGTGCCGGCGCAGGCCAAGCCGGCGGCAACACCTGCTACGCCAGCAAGGAAGTCCGGCCATGGCCACGGCGCTGGCGAACCTGCGTCGGCCAGGAGCCTCGCAATCATCTTCGGCGCAGGCGCGCTGCTGTTCTGGCTGGTCGGCGCGTTCGCACCGGCTTCGTTCCTCGCCCACTTCACCGTGTTCATCCTGGCCTGCTTCATCGGCTACATGGTGGTGTGGAACGTCACGCCTGCGTTGCACACGCCGCTGATGAGCGTGACGAACGCCATCTCGAGCATCATCGCGATCGGTGCGCTGGTGCAGGTCGCGCCGCCGCTCCTTGCGGGGACGGAAGGGCGGCCCGACACGCTGATCCTCGGTCTCGCGATCGTTGCGCTCACGCTCACCGCCGTCAACATGTTCGGCGGCTTCGCCGTCACGCGTCGCATGCTTGCGATGTTCCGCAAGTAAGGGGTCGCAAGCATGACCGCAAACATCGCAACGATGGCCTACATCGCCGCCATCATCCTGTTCATCCTGAGCCTGGGCGGCCTCTCCAATCCCGAGTCCTCGCGGCGCGGCAACCTGTACGGCATCGTCGGCATGGCAATCGCCGTGCTCGCGACTGTGTTCGGCCCGCGCGTCACGCTCGGCGGCATCCCGTACATCGTCGGCGCACTGGTCGTGGGCGGATCGATCGGCTTGTACGCGGCCCGGAAAGTGCAGATGACGCAGATGCCGGAGCTGGTCGCGTTGATGCACAGCCTCGTCGGCCTCGCGGCGTGCCTCGTCGGCTATGCGAGCTACGTCGACACCTCGATCGTGCTGACCGGCGCCGAGAAGGCCATCCACGAAGTCGAGATCTACATCGGCATCCTCATCGGCGCCGTGACGTTCTCGGGTTCGGTCATCGCGTTCGGCAAGCTGAACGGCAAGATCGGCGGCAAGCCGATGCTGCTGCCGGGACGCCACTGGCTGAATCTCGCCGGCCTGCTCGGCGTGATCTTCTTCGGCGTCCAGTTCCTGAACGCGCCCGACATCAACGCGGGAATGATGCCGCTCGTCGTGATGACGGTGATTGCGCTGCTCTTCGGCATCCACATGGTGATGGCGATCGGCGGCGCGGACATGCCAGTCGTCGTCTCCATGCTCAACAGCTACTCCGGCTGGGCCGCGGCGGCGACAGGCTTCATGCTGTCGAATGATCTGCTGATCGTGACAGGCGCACTCGTCGGTTCGTCGGGCGCGATCCTGTCGTACATCATGTGCCGCGCGATGAACCGCAACTTCATCAGCGTCATCGCTGGCGGTTTCGGCACGGGTGGTGGCTCGGCACCGGCCGCGGCGGGCTCGGGTGCGCAGCCGGCGGGTGAAGTGACTGCCATCAGTGCGGTCGAAACGGCAGAGCTGCTGCGCAATTCGAAGAGCGTGATCATCGTGCCGGGCTACGGCATGGCGGTCGCGCAGGCGCAGCACACGGTGTACGAGATCACGAAGTTCCTGCGCGAGCAAGGCGTCAACGTGCGCTTCGGCATCCATCCGGTGGCGGGCCGCATGCCAGGCCACATGAACGTGCTGCTCGCCGAGGCCAAGGTGCCTTACGACATCGTGTTCGAGATGGACGAGTTGAACGACGACTTCCCGAGCACTGACGTCTCGATGGTCATCGGCGCCAACGACATCGTGAACCCGGCGGCTGAAGAAGATCCCACGAGCCCCATCGCCGGCATGCCGGTGCTGCAGGTCTGGAAGGCGAAGACGTCGATCGTGATGAAGCGCTCAATGGCGTCGGGCTATGCCGGCGTCGATAATCCGCTGTTCTACAAGGAGAACAACCGGATGCTGTTCGGCGATGCCAAGAAGATGCTCGACGAAGTGCTGGTCGCGCTGAAGAGCTGAGGTCGTTTCCCGGCGCGGCTGGGAGAGGCTGGTCGATCGCGCGGATTGGAACGAGTCGCGAGTGTCGGCAGGTTCGCCGTCGAGAGCGGTGCCTTGCTCCGGTCACCGTGTCGAACGCCGCAGCGCGAGCGCAGGTGCGAAGCGGCACCGCGGTCGTTTCGCTACTTCGCTGCCACCATCGCTTCGCGCTCGCTCGAGCAAGGATCGCCGTGAATCGTGCGGGTCCTCCGCGCGATTCACGAAGCGCGTGAGACCCCGGTGACCGGAGCAAGTCACCGCTCTCGATGGCGAAAGCCGCGCCATCCTAGCCGCGCTCGGCCGTGATCGACGAGGAACGCCGCGCTCAGGTCGCGCCGCGCTCCTGCATGCGCTTGCGCATCTTCTCGCGCTGTTCCGGCGTCGCGTTCTTCCAGCGCTCCTTAGTCTTCTGCCGCTGCTCGGGCGTCATGTCCTGCCAGCGCTCGCGCAGTTGCTCACGCTGTTCGGGCGGCAATGACTGGAACTTGTGGAACCCCTCGCGCAGCCGCTGCTGGTCTTCCGGTGGCAGCTCGCGGAACTGCTGGTAACGCTGCCGCACCTTCTGGCGCTCAGCCGGCGGCAGGCTTTGCCACTGCTGGAATCGCTGCTGCGCCTGCTGCTGCTGTTCTGGCGTCATCTGCTGCCAGCGTTCGGCGCCTCGGGCGATGGCCTGCTGCCGCTCCGGCGGCAACTGGTTCCAGCGCTCGCGATAAGGCGCGAGCACACGCTGCTGTTCCGGGGCGAGTTGTGACCAGGGTACACCGGCCGCTGGCGCTGCATCCCTGGCAGACGCTGCGGTCGACGCATTCGCCACAGAGCTGACGACCGGCGCCAGGCACAGCAGGCACGCGGACATGAGCAGTGCCGTCATGGTTCGGGTGTTCGTAATGTTCATGGCTTGCGCTCCGTCGTCGCGGGCGATTGCACGGCACCGCGCTTTTCGATCGTCGTCGGGGTCGGCAGCTTCGAGTCCGCACTGCTTGCAGCGGGCGCGGGCGCAACGGCAGCGGCGTTCGCCACCACCCAGTCGGCGTCGTCCGCTTCCCAGCTGCCGAGGTATTCGAGAAAATCTGCAGGCAAAGGCGGTGCGTCCGCTGCGGCCGCCACGCCGCCTGCGGCGATGGCCGCGAGCAACAGGGCCTGATTCGATTGCGCGCGACTGCGACGGCGTGTCCGCATCTCAGCCCACCCCATCGTCGTAGCCAGCGGTTTCGAGCTCGACCCAGGCGTAGAATTCCAGATCCGCTTCGGCGGCGAGATCGAGATCCTCGCCCGCCACCAGCAGTTCGAGCGGGCCCGGCTGCACGTCGGCGCTCGTCGCAGTCGCAGCGACCTGCGCGGGCGCTCCCGTCTCCGTCGGCAAATTCAGCAACAACACCGCGGCCAGCACACCGGCAGCAAGTGCCCCGACGGGCGTCCAGACCGTCCAGCGCCAACCAGTGCGGCTGCGTCCCTCGGCCACGGCAAGTGCCTGCTGACGCGACCGGTTCAAACGCGAGAGCGTGGCTGCATCGAGTTCGTCGACGCTGGCCTGGAACACATTCCGCGCGTGCCGCTCCAGCTCGGCATCGTCACGGTCGTCGGGTTGCAGTCTCATGTCCGTACCTCGGCAAGTTCAGCGCGCAGCGCCTGCAACGCACGGAAATAGTGTGTCTTCACGGTGCCTTCGCTGCAGTCCATCGCGGCGGCCGTCGCCGCCACGTCGAGACCCTCGAGGCAGCGCAGCGAGAACGCCTCGAACTGTCGCGCCGGCAACCGGTGCAGGGCGTGGTCCAGGTGCCGCATCGCTTCGTCCGTGGCGAGCTGCTGCAAGGGCTCGGGTGCGGAATCCGGTACCTGCTCGAGCGGATCCTCGCCGACCTCGTCCTCGTGCCGCGAAGCGCCGGGCAGCCACCCGAAAAACCGCCGCCGCACCCCGTGACGCCGCTGCAGGTCCCGGATGCCGTTGTAGAGGATCCGATAGAACAGCGGCTTCCATTCCTCGACTGATCGCGACGCATAGCTCTGCGCCAGGCGCAGCATCGCGACCTGCACGACGTCGTGCGCATCGTCGGTGTCACGGAGTGCGCACTGTGCGATCCGGAAAGCGCGTCGCTCGACCCCGGCCAGGAACCGGTCAAGCTCGCGTACCTGCGCTGCGTCCAGTCGATCCTCCCCGCGGTCGCGGGATACGTTGCGTGCCGAACGGCCGGCGCGTGCTTCGAGACTAGCAAAGCCCTGCATGCCGTAGACTCACCTTCCCCGCGGTTCCAGCATCGTCTGGCAGAAACAACGCCTTGCGGAACAAACGGTTGACGTGGCGCACCGCAAAAAGATGTGCACTTCCCCGGCGTGGCTGCCGACGGACAGTCGGGCCGGGTCAACCGCTTGCGCAGCAGAGCTGCGAAGAGCTGCGTCAATCCTGCGTAAGTAACTGAATTATTTAGTACTTTCTTGGCGACGAAGACTTTGTGGTCAGTTCGTAAACCCCCCTGGCAGATTCCGCACTTGGGCGACATTCACGCAAGTCATCCACAGAGTTTTCCACAGGCGCTGTGGACAACTGCACGGGGCCGCGGCCGATGACCGGCCCGATCCTGGGCGTGGCGATCGACGCCCCCCTGCGCCGGCTGTTCGACTACCGGGCGCCGCCGTCTGCCGACCCCGAAAAACTTCAACCGGGCCAACGGGTTTGGGTGCCGTTCGGGAGGCGCAAGGCGGTCGGCGTCATCGTCGAATTGCGCGAGCGATCCGACGTGCCCGAGGCCCGCCTGAAGAGCGCACTAACGCTCATCGACGATGAACCGGTGCTCGACGCGACGCTGCTCGACCTGCTGCGCTGGTCCGCGGAGTACTACCGGCACCCGCCCGGCGAGGTCATCGCGGCAGCGCTGCCCGTTGCCCTGCGCAACGGCACGGACGCCTTGGCCACCGCCGAGCGCTGGACGCTCAGCGCCGCCGCCCGAACCGGTGAGGCCGAGCCCATCGGCACGCGCGCCACCAGACTGCGCGAGCTCGCCGACTATCTGGCAGCGCACGGCCCCGCCGGTGCGGCGGAACTCGGCGCGCTGTCGAATCGCTGGCGCGACCATGTGCGCGAACTCGAAAAGCGCGGCTGGGTGATCCGCGTGCGCGAAGACGTCGTCGCGACCGGCAACATGAAAGACACTGTCGCGCGCGAACTGGGGCCCGCACTGACGCCCGAGCAGGACGCCGCTGTCAGCGCGATCGTCGCAGCACACGGGCGCTTTGCGCCGTTCGTGCTGCATGGCGTGACCGGCAGCGGCAAGACCGAGGTCTACCTGCGCGCAATTGCCGACGTGGTTGCACGCGGCGAACAGGCGTTGGTGCTGGTGCCGGAAATCTCGCTGACTCCGCAACTCGTTGCGCGCTTCGCAGCACGGTTTCCGGGGCCGCTCGCGGTGCTGCATTCGGGGCTTACCGACACCGATCGCCTGCAGGCCTGGCGCGCAGCCCGTGCCGGTTCAGCGCCGGTGGTGATCGGTACCCGTTCAGCAGTGTTCGCGCCGCTCGCGCGCCCCGGGTTGATCGTGATCGACGAAGAGCATGACGCGTCGTACAAGCAGCAGGACGGCTTCCGTTATTCCGCGCGGGACCTGGCGCTGGCCCGGGCGCAGCGTCACGGCATTCCCATCGTGCTCGGCTCGGCGACGCCCTCACTGGAGAGCCTCGAGCGCATTCGGGCCGGGCGCGCGCAGCGCCTCGACCTGCCCAATCGCACGGCGGGCGCCAAGCCGCCGAGCCTGCACCTGATCGACCTGCGCGCTCATGCCGACACGCAGGGCTTTGCGACGCCAACGCTGCTGACAATCCGCCGCCACCTCGACGCGGGCGGCCAGGTGCTGATCTATCTGAACCGCCGCGGCTACGCACCGACGCTGTTCTGCCCCGGCTGCGGCTGGGTCGCACCGTGTCCACGCTGCGATGCGCGCCTCACCGTGCATCAGCGCGAGCGTTCGCTCGATTGCCACCACTGCGGCACGCATCGGCCGATCCCCGATGCGTGCCCCGATTGCGGCGAAGCAGTCAAGCCCGTGGGCCAGGGCACGGAGCGCATCGAAGAAACGCTGGCCGATTTCTTCCCCGAATTCGCGCTGGCCCGCATCGACCGCGATGCCGTGCGCAAACGCGGCTCGCTCGAGGAAACCATCGAGCGCGTTCACAGCGGCGCGGTGCGCCTGCTGGTCGGCACGCAGATGCTGACCAAGGGCCATCACTTTCCGCTGGTCACGCTGGTGGTCGTGCTGAACGCGGACCAGGGTCTGTTCGGTACGGATTTCCGCGCGGCCGAACGACTCGCGCAAACGATCGTGCAGGTGTCGGGCCGTGCAGGACGCGCCGAGAAACCCGGCGAAGTGCTGATCCAGACGGAATACCCGGAGCACCCGTTGCTGCAACAACTGGTGCATGGCGGTTACGACGCGTTCGCTGCAGCCGCACTCGTCGAGCGCGAGCAGGCACACTGGCCTCCATTCGCCCGCGTCGTGGTATTGCGTGCCGAAGCGCCCGGACGCGAAGCGCCGCTCGCATTCCTTGATCATGCCAAGGAACTGGTCGCGACGTGCGGCGTTACAGGCGTCGAGGTGCTCGGCCCGGCCGCTGCGCCAATGGAGCGCCGCGCCGGCCATTACCGCGCGCAGCTGATGCTGCATGCGGCGACGCATTCACCATTGCAGCGGCTGCTGGCACGTTGGGTACCGTTGCTCGAGGCAGCACCCGGCGCACGCAAGGTGCGCTGGGCGCTCGATGTCGATCCGCTGGAACTGTTCTAGTGCAGCGTGCCGCGCAAGTTGCCCTCGCATCGGCCGCCGGAATTCCCTAGACTCTCGACAGCCTCCGCTCGTTGACGGCAACACCTTGAAATACCTGATAGAAAAGCTCGTGCAGGACGCTCTGGGCGCCCTGCCGGAAGAACTGCGCCTGCCCGAGTCGGCCACCGGCAGCGTCGTCGAGCGCACGCGCGATTCGACGCACGGCGACTTCGCGACCAACGTCGCACTGCAGCTCGCCAAGGCCGCGAAACGCAAGCCGCGCGACCTCGCGCAGGCGATCGTCGCAGCACTGCCGGCCAGTGAACTCGTGTCGCACGTCGAGATCGCGGGACCCGGCTTCGTCAACTTCTTTCTCGCACCCGCCGCCTACCAGGCTGAACTCACTCGAGTGATCGACGGTGGCCGCCGCTACGGTCGCACTTCGATCGGCGCCGGCAAGAAAGTAATGGTGGAGTTCGTTTCCGCGAATCCGACGGGGCCGCTGCACGTCGGCCACGGCCGGCACGCGGCTTTCGGCGCGTCGCTCGCCAACCTGCTCGACGCTGCCGGCTTCGACGTGTTCCGCGAGTACTACATCAACGACGCCGGACGGCAGATGGAAATCCTCGCCGCTAGCGTGTGGCTGCGGTATCTGGAGAGCTTCGGCGAGCAGTTCCCCTTCCCGTCCAATGGCTATCGCGGCGATTACATCCGCCCGATTTCCAACAAGCTCGTCGAACGCGCCGGGCGCTCGCTGCACAAGCCGGCTGCCGTCGTGTTCGCGGATCTGCCGCCCGATGCGCCCGCAGGCGACAAGGACACGTACATCGATGCCGTGATCGAGCGCGCGAAGTCGCTGCTCGGCGCAGCAGGCTTCCGCCAGGCGTTCGATCTCGCGCTCACCGACATCCTCGCGGACATCCGCGACGATCTCGAGGAATTCGGCGTCCGCTACGACAGCTGGTTCAGCGAGCGCAGCCTCGAAGACGGCGGTGCCATCGACCACGCGCTCGACCTGCTGCGCCAGAACGGCGTCGTCTACGAGAAGGACGGCGCGGAGTGGTTTCGCGCCACCGACTTCGGCGACGAGAAGGACCGCGTCGTCGTGCGTGAGAACGGCATCAAGACGTACTTCGCGTCCGACATCGCCTACCACCTGAACAAGCGCGAGCGCGGCTTCGAGCAACTGGTCGACGTGCTCGGCTCCGATCATCACGGCTACATCGCGCGCGTCCGCGCCGGCCTGGTCGCGATGGGCCAGCCGGGCGACTGCCTCGACGTGCGGCTGATGCAGTTCGTCACGCTGTACCGCGGCGGCGAGAAGGTGCAGATGTCGACTCGGTCCGGCGAATTCATCACGCTGCGCACCCTGCGCGGCGAGGTGGGCAACGACGCTGCGCGGTTTTTCTACGTGTTGCGCAGCAACGAGCAGCACCTCGACTTCGACCTGCAGCTCGCGACCTCGCGCTCGAACGAGAATCCCGTCTACTACATCCAGTATGCGCACGCGCGCGTTTGCAGCGTGCTGCGGCAGATGCGTGAGAAAGGCTTCGAGCATGACGAGGCGCGAGGGCGCGCGAGCCTGGATCGCCTCGTCGAGCCGCACGAGCAGGCGCTGCTCGCGACGATGAGCCGCTATCCAGAGGTCATCGAGCTGGCTGCGTTGCAACGCGCGCCGCATGCACTGGTGCATTACCTGCGCGAACTGGCGACCGACTTCCATGCCTACTACAACGCGCACCAGTTCCTCGTGGACGACGCAGCCCTGCGCGACGCTCGCATCACGCTGATCCGGGGCACGCGGCAGATCGTCTGCAACGGCCTCTGCCTGCTCGGTGTGTCGGCGCCGGAGGCCATGTAATGGCCCAGTCCCGGGGCGGTGGCCGCACGCTCAATCGCGATTACAAGGATGTCCGGCGACACGCGCCGGGGCAGCCGTTCGGCGGCTGGGCAGGATTCGCCGCGGGCCTCGGTGTGGGCCTTGCTGTCGCGCTCGGAGTGCATCTCTACGACCGCAACCAGGTGCCCGTCCCGAGCGAACCCGTTCCGGCCCCAGCCCAGTCACCGGCGTCCGCGTCGGCGTCGGACGATGGTGCGGTGACCGCCGCGGACCCGACAGCCGAACCTGAACTCGACTTCTACGACATGCTGCCGAAGCAGGAAGTGGAGGTGCCGGGCAGATCCGGCAAGGCTGCTGCGTCGGCCGCGAAGACCCCCCTGCCGACCGGCGGCGCGGTCCTGCAGGCCGGTTCCTTCAAGCAGTCCACGGAAGCCGAGAAGATGCAGGCGCAACTCGCGCTTGTGGGAATCTCGGCGAAGATCCAGCGGGCCTCGGTGGACGACGAAACCTGGTACCGCGTGCGCATCGGCCCGATTGCCACGGTGGAGGAACTGCGCGTGGTCCAGTCGAAGCTGCGCGAGGCTGAGATTTCCGCCACTGCGGTTACGCCCGACGAGTCCCAGCTGCCCTGACGCGCGGGTCTTGTCCGAGTCCCGCGCGATCCGCCCTGGGTCTGGCGAGCGGGAGCCTGCAGCCGGACCGCATTACGCATCCCTGCTTCCAGCTTCATGGCGGCGCTGTCCCTGCTGCAGCCCGCCCGGTGCAGGCTCCCTGCGTGAATCTTCCACCGACGGGCCTGGCCGGGACGCGTCGATTAAGTCAGACGATCAGTCAGAAACTGAACCTCCCTGCCCGGAGGCGTCGATCCGGCGATCGAGCTGACGCAGCGTGATCGCTTCCGCGACGTGCCCGGCGCCTACGCCGGGGCTGCCGGCGAGGTCGGCGATGGTGCGGGCGACGCGCAACACCCGGTGGTACGCGCGAGCCGACAGCCCGAGCTGACGCATTGCGCGCGCCAGCAGTTCGAGCGCCCCGGGTTCAGCGTGACACTGGACGGCAAGGTCATTGCCTTCGAGCCGGGCGTTGGTGCGCGCTTGCCGGCGTCGCTGCAGCAGACGCGCCGCGGCGACCCTGGCCGCGACAGCGGCCGAACACTCGGGGAGCGCAATCGCAGCGATCTCCTCCAGCGCAACCCGCCCCACTTCCACGTGCAGGTCGATACGGTCGAGCAACGGACCAGAGATGCGGCTGCGGTAGGCGGCAATACGCTCGGGTGGACAGCGGCACTGCCCACGCGAGTCGCCGAAGTGACCGCAAGGACATGGATTCATCGCGGCCACCAGCTGGAACCGCGCCGGGTATTCCGCTTGCCGCGCCGCTCGCGACAGCACGATGTGGCCGCTCTCCAGCGGTTCGCGCAATACCTCGAGCACGGTGCGGTCGAACTCCGGCAGCTCGTCCAGGAAGAGCACGCCATTGTGCGCGAGTGAAATCTCACCCGGTCGCGGGCGCCCGCCGCCCCCGACCAGTGCGACGGCCGACGCCGTGTGATGTGGCGCGCGAAACGGTCGCCGCCGCCAGCCCTCGAGCAGAAAGCCGTGCAGCGACAAGGAGCGGATCGCCGCCGACTCGATGGCTTCGTCCTCGTCGAGTTCCGGGAGCAGTCCAGGCAGCCGCTGCGCCAGCATGCTTTTGCCGCTGCCCGGAGGACCGATCAGCAGCAGGCTGTGTTCGCCGGCGGCCGCAATCTCGAGGGCACGACGCGCTCCCGCCTGCCCGCGCACATCGACGAGATCGGGACCGCGCGGGTCTGCGCCGAGTGCGGGTGAGACGACCGCGGCTTCGAGCGCCAGCGCCTGCTGTCCCGCCGCGTGCCGGCAAACATCCCGCAGATGCGGGGCAACGAACACTCGGGTGCCTTTCGCGAGTGCCGCTTCGCGTCCATTGGCCAGCGGCACGATCAGGTCGTGACCGACCCGCGCGGCCTGCAGCGCACTGGGCAGCAAGCCACGCGTGCCGTGCAGTTCGCCGCCGAGCGACAATTCGCCATAGAGTTCGACGCCCGCGAATGGCCCCGCCGGCATTTGCTCCGACGCCACGAGAATGCCCACCGCGATGGCCAGGTCGAACCGGCCTCCTTCCTTGGGCAGGTCGGCCGGCGCAAGGTTGACCGTGACGCGACCCGCCGGAAAATCGTAGCCGCAATTGGCGAGCGCAGCACGCACCCGGTCCTTGCTCTCCTTGACCGCGGTTTCGAGCAACCCGACCACCGAGAAGGATGGCAGGCCCGCCCCGACGTCGACTTCGACCCGCACCAGCGGCGCCTCGAGACCCTGCGGCGTGCGACTGAAAAGCGTGGCGAGCGTCATGACGGATCCGCTGGCAAGGAATGGTGCTTTCGATATGCCGCGACGGCATGGGACGCTCAAGCGGCGAATCGTTCGCTTTCGCTTAGAATGCCGGCATGAAACTGCACCAGTTACGCTATCTCGCCGCGGTGGCCCAGACCGGGCTCAATATCACGGCCGCTGCCGAGAAACTGCATACGTCGCAGCCGGGCGTAAGCAAGCAGATCAAGCTGCTCGAGGACGAACTCGGCTTCCAGATCTTCGTGCGCGACGGCCGGAACCTGACACGCGTCACGCCGGCAGGGCAGCAGGTCATCGATCGCGCGGTAAAGATCCTGCGCGAGGTGCAGAACATCAAGCGCCTTTCGGACGACCTGAAGGACGAGGAGCGCGGTTCGCTCTCGATCGCGACCACGCACACGCAGGCGCGCTACGTGTTGCCCGAGGTCATCAAGCAGTTCCGCGAGCGGTATCCGGAGGTGCGCCTGCATCTGCACCAGGGGACGTCGGAGCAGATCGCGGAGATGGCAGCACTCGATCGCATCGATTTCGCCATCGCTACCGGTTCGGAATCGCTCTTTGACGGCTACACACTGCTGCCGTGCTACCGCTGGCACCGACACGTGGTCGTGCCGCGCAATCACCCGCTCGCGCGCTTGAAGAAAGGCCTCACGCTGAAGCAGCTGGCGTCGTATCCCATCGTGACGTACGTCTTCAGCTTCACCGGTCCGTCGTCGCTGCACGGCATTTTTGCGAAAGAAGGCCTGGTGCCGAACGTCGTGCTGACGGCGCGCGATGCCGACGTGATCAAGACCTACGTACGCCTCGGCCTCGGCGTAGGCATCGTCGCCAGCATGGCAGTGGAACAGAAGGACGACGCAGACCTGGTGCACATCGACGCGTCCGACCTGTTTCCTGCGCACACGACGTGGATCGGTTTCCGGCGCGGCGGCCTGCTGCGGAAGTACCAGCTCGATTTCATCCAGCTGTTCGCGCCGCACCTCACTCGCCGCCTGATCGAAAGGGCGGCGAGCGCATCGACCCAGGCAGACGTGGCGCAACTCATGGCCGGGATCGAGGTGCCACTGCGCTGAGCCGGGTTGCCCCGCAGCGATGCCGGCGGGGTTGTCGCGCATTCGCCGCACCTGCGCTATTGCGACAGCGCTCACAGTTTTGCGATGTCACCGTTTCCTAACCGGCCGGCGACTGACCCCGTAACCGCCGGTTCTTAGTATCTCGCTCGACCCTTTTCATGGAGAGCGAGTGATGCAACCCGTAAGTTCGACAAGCCGGTTCCTGGCGGCGGCAATCGCCGCAGCGTTGCTGCCGGCCGTCGTCCAGGCCGACCCGACCAGCGATGAGCTGCTGCAGAAGATTGAGGAACTGAGCCAGAAGGTGCTCGTGCTCGAGCGCAAGCTTGAGGTGCAGGACGAGGCCGCCAGGACGGCGGTGGCGTCCACGCCGGTGGTGAAGGCGAGCCCGCGCGGCTTCAGCCTGGCCTCTGCCGACAACAAGAACCAGCTCAAGCTGCGCGGCACCGTGCACATCGACGGTCGCTTCTTCGAGAACGAAGACCCCGAGGGCCTCAAGGACTCCTGGCAATCGACGCGCGTGCGGCCGATCGTCGAGGGCACGCTGGGCGGCATCTACGATTTCAAGATCATGCCGGACTTCGGCCAGGGCCGCACCGTCATCCAGGACGCCTACGTCACCGCCCGCTTCAAGCCTGAGTTCCAGGTCACGGCCGGCAAGTTCAAGTCACCGGTCGGCCTCGAGCGCCTGCAGTCCGCGAACGACATCCGCATGGTCGCGCGCGGTTTCCCGACCCAGCTCGCGCCCAACCGTGACCTCGGGCTGCAGGTGGCCGGCGGTCTCTGGGGTGATCGGCTGAATTACCAGGTCGCCTACCTGAACGGCTCGAACGACGGCGGCAGCAGCGAGACATTCGCTGACGTGGACTTGAACGACGACAAGGAGTACGCGGCGCGCGTCTTCGCGCACCCGTTCGGCGAAAGCGAAAGCTTCGCGCTGCGCGGACTCGGCGTCGGCATCGCCGGCACCTACACGTCGCAGACAGGCACGACCGCGCAGCCGCTGCTACCGGTCTTCCGCACGCCGGCACAGTCGACGTTCTTCCGCTACCGCACGGGCACTACCCCGACGCTCGCCGACGGCGAACGCACGCGACTTGCGCCGCAGCTGTATTACTACGTCGGCCGCTTCGGACTGCTCGGCGAATACACGACGGTGTCGCAGGAGGTCTCGAGGACCACGACCGCCGGGCGACGCGACGGCACGCTGGATACTTCGGCCTGGCAGGTCCAGGCCTCCTGGTTCCTGACAGGTGAAGAGGAGAGCTTCCGTGGCTTCAAGCCCAACAACGTCTTCTCCCTGGCCGACAATACCTGGGGCGCCTTCGAACTGGTCGCGCGCTACCAGGAGATCGATCCCGACGACGATGCCTTCGTGGGCGGTGCGGCCTCTTTCGCGGATCCAGTCAACGCTGCCCGCGAGGCCACTGCATACGGCGTGGGCCTCAACTGGTACCTTAACGAAAACCTGAAGTGGGTCCTGAACTACGACCACACGAGCTTCGACGGTGGCGCCCCGGGTGGTGCGGACCGCGAGGACGAGGACGTGTTCCTGACCCGTTTCGCGCTCGGATTCTGAACGGAGAACGGAACATGTCGACCCATCGAATCATGAAGGTGCTCGCGGCCCCCGTCATGCTGGCGGCGATGCTGCTGACCGGTCCCGCCCTGCACGCGGAAACGAAGACCCTGCTCAACGTGTCCTACGACCCGACGCGTGAACTGTACGACGACTACAACAAGGCGTTCACACAGTACTGGAAGAAGAAGTCCGGCAAGGACATCAGCATCCGCCAGTCACACGGCGGCTCGGGCAAGCAGGCGCGTACCGTCATCGACGGCCTGCCTGCGGACGTCGTCACGCTGGCACTCGCCTACGACATCGACGCGCTCGCGACACAGGGCAAGTTGCTGCCCGCCAACTGGCAGACTCGACTGCCAAACAACAGCTCGCCCTACACCTCGACGATCGTGTTCCTGGTACGCAAGGGCAACCCCAAGAAGATCAAGGACTGGGGCGATCTCGCTCGTCCGGGCATCTCCGTGATCACTCCAAACCCGAAGACGTCGGGTGGGGCACGCTGGAACTACCTGGCGGCGTGGGCCTGGGCCCTGAAGCAACCGGGCGGCAGCGCGGCCACTGCTGAGGAGTATCTCGGCAAGCTGTTCAAGAACGTGCCGGTGCTCGACACGGGCGCGCGCGGCTCGCTCACGACGTTCGCACAGCGCGGCATCGGCGACGTGATGATTTCGT
>JAPLSF010000226.1 GCA_026398785.1 Pseudomonadota bacterium
ACTCGATCCCCGCCATTTTCGCGATCACGATGGACCCGTTCATCGTGCTGACGTCGAACGTCTTCGCGATCCTCGGCCTGCGCGCGATGTATTTCATGCTGGCCGAGATGCACGAGCGCTTCCACCTGCTCTCCTACGGCCTCGCCATCGTGCTGGTGTTCATCGGCGCCAAGATGCTGCTGCTGGACATCTACAAGATCCCGGTGTCCTGGTCGCTGGGATTCACCGTCGTCGTGCTGGCGTTGACGATGATCCTGTCGCTGAAGATCCCGCCAAAGAAGGACGCGGCGCAAAGCGCCTACCCCTTCGCCGCGAAGAAGGACGAAGAGCAGAAGCCGGGCGGCTAGCCGGCCGGCCGGTGGCGTCAGGACGGGTTTCCGTCCTCCTCGATCACCCGCGCTGCGTCTGCGTTCAGCGTCGTCGCCTCGTGCTTTGGGCGCGTCAGCGGCGCCGGCTCCGGCGTCGCCTGGTTGTTGCGCATCAACGAGCGGCCGGCGGTGATGCCGCCGATCAGCTGCAGGCCGAGCCGGTCCTCGTCGCGCTGGCGCACGTCCGCGAGGGTCTCCGCGATTTCCTCCGGCGAATGGCCCAGCCCCTTCAGCACGTGCCCACCGAAAGTCATCGCTGATTCGAACGTCTCGCGGAGCTGGTAGTCGACGCCGGCCTGGATGAGCCGCAGCGTGTGACCACGGTCGAACGAGCGCACGTACAGGCGCGCCTGCGGGAATTCGTGCTTCGCCAGTTCGACGATGCGGTCAGCGAGTTCCGGCTTGTCGATGCAGACGAGAATGGCGTCGGCCTTGCCCGCGCCTGACGTGCGCAGGACGTCGAGCCGGGTGCCATCGCCGTAGTAGACCTTGAAGCCGAAATTGCCGGCCGCCCGGATCATGTCGACGTCGGCGTCGATGATCGAGATGTCGACGTCGCGCGCGAGCAACGGCTGGCTCACCACCTGCCCGAACCGCCCGAAGCCGATGATCAGCACGCGGCCGGTCAGGCAGGGCGGCTCTTCGATGCCGTGCATCGAGACCGCCGGCTGCGGCAGGAAGCGATCCAGCAACAGCACCACGAGCGGCGTCAGCGCCATCGACAGGATCACGATCGCCGACATCACTGCGCCCGCGCGCGCGTCGAACACGCCTGCGGTGAGCGCGGCCGCATAGAGCACGAACGCGAATTCTCCGCCCTGCGCGAACAGCGCCGAGCGCTGCACGGCCTCGCGCTTGTCGGCGCCGAAGAGTCGCGCGACGCTGTAGATACCGAGCGCCTTGACCGCCATGAAGGCGACGATGCCAGCCGCGACGATGTGCCAGTCCTGCGCGACGACGCCGAGGTTGAGCGACATGCCGACGGAGAGGAAGAACAGCCCGAGCAGGATGCCGCGGAACGGCTCGATGTCGGCTTCGAGCTGGTGGCGGAACGTGGACTCCGAGAGCAGCACGCCCGCGATCCGAGAGCAGCACGCCCGCGATGAACGCGCCCATGGCCATCGACAGGCCGCCCCACTGCATGAACAACGCCGCGCCGAGCACGACGAGAAGTGCGGCGGCGGTCATGACGTCGCGGCCGCCCAGCGCGGCCACGATGCGGAACATCGGGTTCAGGGCCCAGCGCCCGGCAGCAACCAGCGCGCCGAGCGCGGCCAGCGCAATCAGCACCGACAGCCAGGCGGGCCGCGACGACTCGACGCCGGTACCCTGCGCAAGCGCGAGGAACGCGACCAGCGCCAGCAGCTGGATGATCGACAGATCCTCGAACAGCAGGATCGAGACCGCGCGCTGGCCCGCGGGCGAGGCGGTCTGCCCGCGCTCGTCGATCATCTTCATGATCACGGCCGTCGACGAGAGCACGAATCCCATCGCGCCGATCACCGCCACCGCAGGCGACCAGCCGAAAGCGAGACCGACGCCCGACAGCAGCGTGCCGCAGACCAGGACTTGCGTTAGCCCGAGGCCGAAGATCTCCCTGCGCCAGCGCCCACAGTTTCGTGGGCCGCATCTCGAGACCGATCAGGAACAGGAACAGCACGACGCCGAGTTCGGCAACGTGCAGGATCGCCTCCGGGTCGTGGAAGAACGCGAGCCCGAAGGGGCCGATCAGCAGGCCCGCGACGAGATAGCCCAGCACCGCGCCTAGGCCGAGCTTGCGGAACAGCGGTACCGCGATGACGGCGGCCGCCAGCAGCACGACCGCGTGTCCCAGGCCGATGCCGGCGGATTCCATGGCCAAGCGCGCCTCCCGCGCCGGCGAAGGCCGGCCCGCGCGAAAGCTTAGCTCAGTCGCACCGGGCCGTGGGTCGCCCTACGGCGTGTACCAGATCGGCGAGCTCCAAGCGCGCTCCTGCGTCGTCATCGGCACCTGCGGATCCATCTTCATCTTGAAGTACGCGGCGTCGTACGCGGTCCAGCGCGGCGTCGGGATCTCGAGCGCGCGCGCGTA
>JAPLSF010000254.1 GCA_026398785.1 Pseudomonadota bacterium
GGCTGCGACAGCGCCGTCCAGATCGAACCCGGCTGCAGGTAGTTGACGGTGATCTTGTACTTGCCGAGGTCGACCGCCATGCCTTTCGACAGGCCGGCGACCGCGTGCTTGGTGGTGCCGTAGGCCGCGAGGCTCGGGCCCGCCGTGTTCGACATGATCGAACCGAGATTGATGATACGACCGCCGCCGCGCGTGCGCAGGTGCGGAACCGCGGCCTTGGAAATCCGGAAGATCGACGTGACGTTGATGCCGAGGATGCGGTCCCACTGCTCGCCCGTGGTCTCCTCGAACTGCGCGCCGATCGCGATGCCGGCATTGTTCACCAGGATGTCGAGGCCGCCAAACGCCTGCACGCACGCGTTCACGACGTTGTCCGGCGCGGCCTTGGCCGTGATGTCCTGGTCGAGACACACGACTGCCGCGTTGCCCTTGAAGTGCGCCTGCCAGTCGCGACCCGGCAGGTCGACCGCGAGCACGCGCGCGCCATTCGCGACGTAGACGTCGACGATCGCACGGCCGATGCCACTGCCACCGCCGGTGACGATCGCGACCTTGCCCGACAGCTTGCCTGTGGCGCTCATGCGTTCGCCGCCTTCTTCTCGGTCGCCACCGTGAGTTCACGCAGCGCCTCGATCACGATGCCAAGGCCCTCCTGCACGATCGCGTCCGAGGCCGTGAGTGGCGCCAGGAAACGGATCACGTTGCCGTACAGGCCGCACGACAGCAGCACGAGTCCCTTCTCGCCGGCGCGCTTGACCAGCGCCTTGGTGAGATCGGGGTCGGGCTGGTGTGCATCACCGTTCCGCACGAGTTCCATCGCCACCATGGCGCCGAGCGCGCGCACTTCGCCGATGGCGGGCAGGGACTTCTGCGCGGCACGAAGCGTGCTGGTCATGAGCGAACCGATCGCTTCGGCCCGCTCGCAGAGGCGCTCTTCTGCGATGACTTCCAGCACCGCCAGCGCCGCCGCGCAGGCAATCGGCGAACCGGCGTAGGTTCCGCCGAGTCCACCCGGGGCCGGCGAATCCATGATGCTGGCCTTGCCGACGACCGCCGCCAGCGGAAAGCCGCCCGCGAGGCTCTTGGCCATCGTCATGAGGTCGGGTTCGACCCCGGCATGTTCGATTGCGAACATCTTGCCGGTGCGTGCAAACCCGGTCTGGATCTCGTCGACGACGAGCACGATGCCGTGCAGGTCGCACAGCTTGCGCAGCGCCTGCAGGAACTCGGGCGGTGCGATGTAGAAACCGCCCTCGCCCATCACGGGCTCGATGATGATCGCGGCCACTCGCGCCGGTTCGATGTCGTACTTGAAGATGTGCTCGAGCGCGTCGAGGCTGTCTTGCACGCTGACGCCGTAGTACGCGATCGGGAACGGCGCGTGGTAGACCTCGGCTGGGAAAGGACCGAAGCCCGCCTTGTACGGGACGACCTTGCCTGTCAGCGCCATCGCCATGAACGTGCGCCCATGGAAGCCGCCGCCGAATGCAATCACGCCGGCGCGTCCGGTGTGGGCGCGCGCGATCTTGATGCAGTTCTCGACCGCCTCGGCACCCGTCGTCACGAAGATCGCCTTCTTCGGCGTCGGTCCCGGCGCGAGCCGGTTGAGTTTCTCCGCGAGTTCCACCGCGACGCCGTAAGGCGTGACCATCAGGCACGTGTGGCTGAACGCGTCGAGCTGCTTCGCCACGGCCGCCTGCACCTTCGGGTGCAGGTGTCCAGTGTTCAGCACGGCGATGCCGCTGCCGAAGTCGATGTAGCGACGACCTTCGACGTCCCAGATCTCGGCATTGCGCGCCTTGTCGACGTACACCGGCAGCTGGTTGCCCAGCCCTCGCGCGAACGCAGCGTCACGACGCCGTTGCAGGTCCTGGTTGGTTTCAGTCATTTGCTCTACTCCGTTGCTGCTCTGGGCGGCTTCAGCGATCCAGGCCCTCGGCGACCCGCCGCTTCAGGTAGTCGGCGAACTTCCGGCCCAGCTGCGGGTGCTTGAGGGCGAACTCGACCGTGGCCTCGAGGTAGCCGAGCTTCGAGCCGCAGTCGTACCGCTTGCCCTCGAACGCATAGGCGAAGATGGGCTCGTCCTCGAGCAGCGCGGCGATGCCATCGGTCAGCTGGATCTCACCGCCCGCGCCACGGCCGATGGTCTCGAGCTTGCCGTAGATCGCCGGGGTGAGCACGTAGCGGCCGACCACCGCGAGGTTGGAAGGCGCGTCCTGCGGCTTTGGCTTCTCGACGATGCGCCTGACACGCGAAACCCGCTCATTCACGACATCGGCCGCGACGATCCCGTACTTGTCGGTTTCGTCGGGCCGCACCGTCTGCACGCCGAGCACGCTGCCGCCGAACTGGTCGAACACCCGCGCCATCTGCGCGAGACAGGCTTCCTCGGCGTCGATGAGGTCGTCGGCCAGGTGCACGAAGAACGGCTCGTCGCCAACCGCGGGGCGCGAGCACAGCACCGCGTGACCGAGACCCAGCGGATACGGCTGGCGGATGAAGAGACAGCTGGCGTAGGAAGGAACGATGCCTCGCAGCGTGCTAAGCGTGTCCTCCCGGCCCTTGGTCGCGAGTTCCTGCTCGAGCTCGTGGTCGGGGTCGAAATGATCCTCGATCGCCCGCTTGGCCGAGCCGGTGACGAACACCAGCTTTTCGGCGCCGGCCTGCAGCGCCTCTTCGACCGCGTACTGGATCAGCGGCTTGTCGACGATCGGCAGCATCTCCTTGGGACTGGCCTTGGTGGCCGGCAGGAAGCGCGTGCCACGCCCTGCCACCGGAAAGACTGCCGTCCTGATCTTCATCCTGCGTATCCCTGCTTGCGCCGACGATTGGCCGATACCGCATGATACTGGATAGCGCAGCGGTCCCTCCATGCGCCCATCCCGCAACGAGGCGCCGGACGTTGCCGTCCGGGCCCCGCGGGTCTGGACGTCAGTGGCCGGCGGGCGGCGCAGCCGGCTTGGAGGCCGGCCTGGGCGTGGACTTGCCGGACTGGGCAGGCGTGGCGGCCGCACCATTCAGCCGGATGTTGCCGCGATTCTGCTCGAGCACGCGCTCACCGATGCCGTCGACCTTGAGCAGGTCTTCCGGGCTCCGGAACGGACCGTTCTTCTGCCGGAACTCGATGATGGCCTGCGCCTTCGCCGGGCCGATGCCATCGAGTTCTTTGGCGAGCGTTGCGGCGTCCGCACTGTTGAGGTTGACCGGGCCCGCCAGGGCAGCGCCTGCCGGCAGCAGGCTGACGATGAGTCCCTGGACCAGCGTCCGGATTGTGTTGTCTTGCATGATTTACGCCTCCTTGGTTGCTTGCGCACCGCGGCAGGACGCCACGGCCGGGAGCCAAGTTAGCGCTGGGGTTGCGGGTTGGCGCGCAGTGAAATTCGCGCGTTCGCCGCGAAATTCAGGCCGCGGATCGAGGCAGTGCGGCCTTCGGCAGGAATTCGAGCGCCGCGACGCCGCGCAGCGTGTCCCACGCGTGGCAGCCAGGGCAATGCCAGAGGAAGGTCGAACTGTCGAGGCCGCACTGGCTGCAGCGATAACGCGCGTGCCGCAACACCACGTTACGCAGCGCGCCGGCAATCGCGTGCAGTTGCTCGTGCGTGGGTTCCGCGCCGGCCGGCAGGAAAGCCGCCGTCATGTCGCGCAGGTCGCTGTCGATGGTCAGCATCGCGCGCACGCACTCAAGAATGACCGGATCGTCGTAGTAACCACTCACGATCGCCGCATACGCGATCTCGGCAGGATTACCGGCGCCCTTGCGCACCAGCTCCTCGAGCATCTCGTCGAACTGCTGTGGCTCGCCGGCCTGCTTTGCCGCATCGGCCAGGCGCGGCAGCACGAGCGCGAGCAGATGGAAGTCGCGTCGCACCACGCTGCGGTACAGCTGGACGGCAAGCCTGGGGTCGCCCTGCCGCAGCGCCAGGTCACCACGCAGGATCGCACCGCGCCCGAAATCGTGCTGTTCCCGCGCCGCGCTCTCGAGGTGTTCGATCGCGCGCGGGTAGTCCTGCACTGCAATTGCGGCCTCCGCCATCTCGCAATAGAAATGCGCGATCGCTGCAGGCTGCTCCGGTACGCCGACATTGCGCAGGCGCTTGTGCGCGTCGGCAGCCTGCTGCCACTCGCGCTGGATCTCGTAGATGCGCACCAGGTGCGACAACGCGAGCGCGGGTTCGCGGCCGCTTTCCGCCTGGGCCTGGAACAATTCCTCGGCGCGGTCGTACAAGCCTGCGCGGAAATAGTCGCGCGCGAGTTCGGTCAGCGCCGCGTCGCGCGTATCGGAGCTCAGGCTGGTGCGGTCGACGATGTGCTGGTGCACGCGGATCGCGCGCTCCAC
>JAPLSF010000368.1 GCA_026398785.1 Pseudomonadota bacterium
TGGCTGGTCTCCGAGGCCGACGAGCGTGAGCGTCTCGCGCTGTGCTCGATCAACCTCTCGGGCCAGAGCCTGGGCGACGCGGAATTCCTGCCGTTCGTGCAGAAGCTGCTGAAGAACAGCGGCATCGACGGCACCAAGATCTGCTTCGAGATCACGGAGACCGCGGCGATCGCCAGTTTCTCGCAGGCCAACCGCTTCATCGCGGCCCTCAAGGAAGAGCAGGGCTGCAAGTTCGCGCTGGACGACTTCGGCACGGGCCTGTCGTCGTTCGGTTACCTGAAGCACTTCCCGGTCGACTTCCTGAAGATCGATGGCAGCTTCGTCAAGGAAATCCTGCGCGACCCGATCGACCGGGAGATGGTGCGGTCGATCAACGAGATCGGGCACCTGACGGGCAAGCAGACGATCGCGGAGTTCGCCGAGAACGAAGAGATCATCAACATGCTCAGGTCGCTCGGCGTCGACTACGCGCAGGGCTACGGCATCTCGGCGCCCACGCGCATCCTCAAGATCGCGGCGAACGGCTGAGGGCCGTCTCGTCTGGCGCGGTCTGGGCGTCTGACGGAGTTTTCGGATCCAGAAGAGAAACGCAAGGCTGGGGCCTGGGAAGGCTGCCGACTCCGTGCTGCTTCCGGCGGGCGGAAAGGCAGACACGCCCGCCGCCAGCAGCACGGAGCCGGCAGGCCGCGCCTGAGCTTCGTCTTCATGACCGAAGACTGCGCACGGCGCATCGAGCGGCAACGGACCAGACGGTCTGCTCAGACGTCAGCGGCGACCTTGAGCGCGCGAGGCAGCCGGATCCGCAGCGCCAAAGGTGGGGGATTGCGCGCAACCCACCGTCCTTGATCCGTGGGTCTGGCAGCGGTCAGCGCACAGGTCGCCGGGCGACCGGTATCAGCACTTCGTTGCGGCGCATGAACCAGGGCGTGAAGGGCGGGTTGTAGCGGGCGAGCACGGGCTCGCCGCGAGCGATCAGGCCCCGCGCCTTGATGCGCTCGCGCAGCAACACTTCGTTGTCACGATAGTTGCTTGCGGTCCAGCGTCCTGAGTAGCGCCAGCAGGCGATGAGCTGCGCCGGGATTGCGCGGACCTGGACGGTGGAATCCAGCGGTCTAGGCGCAGTGGCGAGCGTGTAGGTGGCCGGCAGTGTAAACGCGACGAGGAAGGCGCGGCCATCGGCGACCTGCGAGACCGGTGCCGTCATTGCGATTTTTTCGCCGCGCGACTGGGTCACGGGTGCCGTCATCGCGATCTTCTGCTGTGCGACGTTGTTGCCACTGATGTAGCTGAACAGACGCTGGAAGGCGATGCTGCCGGCGTCCTCGAAGGCGGCTTCAACGCGTGTCTCGGCGACGACGTACGGCGCGTACTCGCGCAGCTCGAAACTGCCGTCCTGCTCGAGCACCTTGAAGCTCGGTTCCTCGATGGCCATGGCGGTTGAACTCGTAAGCAGTGCGACGATGGCCGCGAACGCTGCGGCTCCTGACGCGTGCACGATGATGGGTTCCTTGCTTGCTGCGATTCCGCTTGCTGTTCAGTGTACGCCGCGACTGGAAGGGTGGGGCGGACGGTGCGGGCGTTCGTTCCGGGTCTTCACCGGGCGAGCGGCAAGGCAGACACGCTTACCCGGAGAAGACCCGGAACGAACGCCTGATCGGCCGCGCCTGAACGAATTCTCGTCAAAGCCCGAGAATCCGCACAGCGCAAGCAACGTCGATGCGGCCCGATGCGTGCCGTACGCCGCAAGCCGACGGTAAAGGGGTAAAGACGACCCGGACCGGTCAGTCAGCCATGCAAATCGACGGCTTCAAAGCCGCCATTCCATTTCGTTGAGCCCCGTCTTCGCCGCCGAGCTGGGCAGGGAACGAAGTCACAACGACGCGTCGACCCACGGATTCAACAACGGGACTCGCGCGAGTTTGTAGTCGCCGGTATCGCGGGTCACCACCGTCAGCCCGTGTTGCAGGGCGGTTGCCGCGATGATCAGGTCGGGCTGCGAAAACGTATGGCCGAATTTGCGGCCCTCTTCAACGAGGAGGCGCCACTTGAACATGACATCCTCGGAAACCTCCAGTACGCGCTGATCGAACATGGGCCGCACTCTGTGCAGCAGCCAGTCATTCAGTTCAGCGCGGCGAATCGGATCGCCGACTGCCTCGATACCGAAGCGGATTTCCGCGAAAGTGACGGTGCTGACGAACAAGTCATCAAGCCGTCGGCCCGCAATGAAGCTCCGCACCCGCGCACTGGGGCGCGGTCGACGCAACTCCGAAATCACATTGGTATCGAGCAGCCAGCCACTCACAACTTGACCGCCCGCACTGGCATGGCAGAACGGCGTGGTTCGATCGCGATCTGGCGATGTGGCGACGCTTGCAGAGCCTCGATCAGCAGCTCGCCGGTGCGGGCGCCCTTCAGACGATTGAATTCGTCTGCGTCAACAACCACCACCGCATCACGGCCGTGCAGCGTGACGTGCTGCGGCCCATCGCTGTGCGCCATGCGCACGAGTTCGCTGAATCGCGCCTTAGCGTCTTGAAGGCGCCAGCGACTGCGCGGAGGCTGCGCGGTCGGTACTGCCAGGGTTGGCGTCTTTCTAGTCATGCTGACCAGAGTATCACGGCCCAGCGCTGGAGGCAAAGGCTTGGACTACAGGCGCCTGATGCCGATTCTCGCGAACAGATAGCCAGACTCCTGGCACGCGCAACGGTGCGGGGACAGACGAACCCACAACGGACGGTCGGGAGCATCAGGTGCTGGCCGATTTTGCGCCTAAGCGAATGTCTGCTCTGCGGTCTCCAACTCACCCAGTTGCTGTGGTCGTATCGCGCGATGATGCCGCTTCGGGCCGTCGATGCCACGTGCGCCGTGCGAGTTTTCGCGCCCTGGCGAAAGCTCGCTCAGGCGCCGAATCGCAAGCACGTGGTTCCGTAGTCTTTCCGGCGAGCGGAAAGGCAGACACGCTCGCCGGAAAGACTTCGGACCCACGTGCTTGCGATTCGGCGCTCGACGCGAAGTGCCCGCCTAATCCGCGTACTCGAACCTCATCGACAGGTCGACGGCCCGCACGTGCTTCGTCAGCGAACCGACCGAGACGAAATCCACGCCAGTTTCGCCCACTGCCCGCAGCGACTCGAGCGTGACTCCCCCGGACGCCTCGAGCTTGATCGGCCCGAGCGGATGCGAGCGGTTTAGCGCGACCGCCGCCCGCAGCCCCTCGAGCGAGAACTCGTCGAGCAGTGCCATGTCGGCGCCGGCATCGAGTGCCTGGCGCAGTTCGTCGAGCGACTCGACTTCCACTTCGATCATGACCTTCGCGGGCGACGCCTTGGCCGCCACCACCGCCGCACCGATCGATCCGGCCGCGAGGATGTGGTTCTCCTTCACGAGGATGCCGTCATACAGGCCCACGCGGTGGTTGACACCGCCGCCGCAGCGCACGGCGTACTTCTGCGCGTTGCGCAGGCACGGCAGCGTCTTGCGCGTATCGAGCACGCGGCACGGCAATCCGCGCAGCACGTCGGCATAGCGTCGCGTGGCCGTCGCCGTCGCCGACAGCACCTGCAGGAAATTGAGCGCAGTGCGTTCGCCGGTCAGCAGCGAACGGGCCGGACCGGATAGCCGATACAGCAACTGGTCGGGTTGCACGGTGTCGCCGTCGGTCACGTGCCATTCGACGACTACCGCAGGATCGACCTGGCGGAACACTTCGTCGACGTACGGCCGGCCCGCGACCACCGCCGCCTCCCGCGTGATTACCTTTGCGCGCCCCATGCGGCCGGCCGGCACCAGCGCCGCCGTGAGATCGCCGCTGCCGATGTCTTCCTTGAGCGCGGCGGCGACCGTCTCGCGGAGATCCGCGGGCAGGACGATCGCCGCGTTCGGGTCGTGGGAGCGGGGCGTGATCGTGGTGGCGATCGTGCTCAGAACGGCAGGCCGTGCGTGGCCGAACCCATGCACAGCAGCATCGGGATCGACAGCACGAAGTTCGTGCGCGAAGCGAGCATGGCAGTCTTGCGCGCAGCGGCCTTTTCCTCGTCCGTCGCGGCCACGATGCCAAGCACCTTCTTCTGGTTGGGCCAGATCAGCACCCAGACGTTGAACAGCATGATGGTGCCGAGCCAGGCGCCGATGCCGATCACGAGCTGGTAGTAGTTGACGGGGTCGCTCAGCATCCCCAGCGTGAACGCGCCGTGGAAGTTACCCGAGCGCGCGAGGTACCAGGCGGCCGGGGATCTGCACCAGGTTGAAATAGTAGAGCAGGCCGATCCAGGTGATGCCGGCCAGGATGTGCAGCCAGCGGGCCAGGCCCAGCTCATGGAACGTCGTGGGCGCAATCAGCAGCGAGAGCACGATGGCCGCGACGAAACCAGTCGTCAGGGCACCGCGAACCGTAGTCAATGGATTCATGGGTGAGTACTCCTCCCGGAAAAATCTTTGTGATACCGGGGGTTAGATTGCCCCGACCCGTGCAATGGGTTTGAAGAATAGGTGACGGGACCGCATAATTCAACGTCCTGCGCGGCAGGCGCAGGAGGCTTCATGACCCAGGTTGCACCAACTTCACCGTGTTTGAAC
>JAPLSF010000338.1 GCA_026398785.1 Pseudomonadota bacterium
ACGAGGCAGGTCTCGTGGTGGCCGTCGCGGTGCTGATGAAGCGTGTGGAGCAATCGCAATGAGCATCATCAATAACGTGCTGGCATTCGACATCGAGACGGTCCCCGACGTCGAGTTCGGCCGCCGGCTCCACGGGCTCGAAACCCTGACCGACAAGCAGGTCGGGTACGTCATGCACACGCGGCAGCGCGAGCAGACCGGCAACGAATTCCTGTCGCTCGAACAGCAGCGTATCGTCTCGATTTCGATCGCGATGCGTTCGCGCGACGGCTTCAAGGTCTGGAGCCTCGGCGAGCCAGATTCGTCCGAAGAGGAACTGGTGCGCCGCTTCTTCGACGGCATCGAGCGCCTGGCGCCGACACTGGTCAGCTGGAACGGCGCAGGGTTCGACCTGCCGGTGCTGCACTACCGTGCGCTGCGCCACAAGGTCCAGGCTCATCGCTACTGGGAGATGGGCGACATGGATCAGTCGTACAAGTGGAACAACTACATCAGCCGCTTCCACTGGCGGCACATCGACCTCATGGACGTGCTCTCGGGGTTCCAGGGCCGTGGGCGCGTCGGTCTCGACCAGATGTCGCGGCTGCTCGGCTTCCCCGGCAAGCTCGGCTGGTCGGGCGAGGGCGTCTGGGACGCGCATCTGCAGGGCCGCAGCGAGGATATCCGTAATTACTGCGAGACCGACGTCGTCAACACGTACCTGATCTACCTGCGGTTCGAGCTGATGCGCGGCCACCTCACGCACGCGGAGCACGAGCGCGAGGTCGATCTCGTCCGCGCGGAGCTGCTGGCAGCGGAGCAGCCGCATCTCCAGGAATACGTGGACGCGTGGGCAAAGTGCCGAAGTTGACCAGCCCATGAAGCGCCTGCAGATGGCGCCCGAGGAGGCGGACATCGTCGACCTCACGCACGAGGCGGCAGGCGTCGCGCGTATCGATGGCAAGACGGTCTTCGTGGCCGATTCGCTGCCGGGCGAGCGTGTGCTGCTGCGACGAACGCATCGCCAGCGCAAGCTCGACTATGCAATCACGGAGCAGGTGCTGCGCGCCAGCCCGGACCGCGTGCAGCCGAAGTGTCCTCACTTCGGTCGCTGCGGGGGCTGTGCCTTGCAGCACCTCGCGCCCGACGCGCAACTCGCGTTCAAGCAATCGCAACTGATCGAGAACCTGTCGCGGCTGGGTGCCGTGCAGGCGGGCCGCCTGCTCGAACCGCTCCGTGGTCCGGTCTGGAATTACCGCAGGCGCGCGCGCCTCGGCATCAAGCTGGTGCCACGCAAGGGCAAGGTGCTGGTCGGTTTTCGCGAGCGTTCGTCGCCGTACGTGACCGACCTTCACGAATGCCACGTGCTCGTCGAGCCGGTCGGTGCATTGATCACACCGCTCGGACAGATGGTCGAGGGCCTGACCATCGCGAGCCGGGTGCCCCAGGCCGAGGTCGCGGTGTCGGACGACGTCGTGGCGCTGGTGCTGCGGGTACTCGATCCGCCGGTACCGGCCGACCTCGAACGGATGGCAAACTTCGAACGCGAGTTTTCCGTCCGGATCTACCTGCAACCGGGTGGCCCGGATACCATCGCGCCGCTTGATCCGTCGCGCCCACCTGCGCCGCTCAGCTATCGCCTGCCGGGGCAAGGCATCGCGATCGACTTCGAGCCGACCGACTTCGTACAGATCAACGGCCCGCTGAACCAGGCGATGATTTCTCGTGCGCTCGACGTGCTGGCACCGCAGCCGGGCGAAACGGTGCTCGACCTGTTCTGCGGCCTGGGCAATTTCTCGCTGCCGCTCGCCCGGCGCACTGGCCAGGTAGTGGCGGTCGAAGGCGACCCGGGTCTGGTGCAGCGGGCACGTGGCAATGCCGCGCGCAATGGCATCCCGAACGTCGAGTTCCACGTGGCCGACCTGTTCAAGGACGTGGCGGGGCTGCCCTGGACGCGACGGCCTTATGACAGCGTGCTGCTCGACCCACCGCGGGTCGGGGCCAGGGAGATCCTGCCGGTCGTCGCCGGCAGCGGCGCCAGGCGCGTCGTGTATATTTCCTGCCATTCGGGCAGTCTCGCGCGGGATGCGGGCCTGCTCGTCCGGGAGCATGGCTTCCAGCTGACGGCAGCGGGCGTCATGGATATGTTCCCGCACACGACGCACGTCGAGGCCATGGCGGTGTTCGACCGATGAGGAACGCATGACGGACGACAGTGCACCCGGAGTGACGCGATGACGCTCGGTCCGCTGATGGTCGACGTCGCCGGCTGCGAACTCACCGACGAGGACCGGCGCATCCTGGCGCACGCGTTGGTGGGCGCCGTTATTCTGTTCACACGCAATTTCGCCAGCTACGAACAACTGGCAGCGCTGGTCCTGGACATACGGGCGGTCCGTAATCCGCCCTTGCTGGTCACCGTGGATCACGAAGGCGGGCGCGTGCAGCGCTTCCGCCAGGAATTCACCGTGCTGCCGCCACAGCGCGCGATCGGTCATGCGTACGATCTCGACCCCGAGGGCGGCCGCCGTCTCGCCTGGCAGTGCGGGTGGCTGCTCGCCGCCGAATTGCGCTCGATCGGCATCGACCTGAGTTTCGCACCGTGCATCGACCTCGATTACGGTGTCAGCGAAGTCATCGGCGACCGTGCCTATCACCGCGATCCCGAGGTAGTGTCCCGTCTCGCCGTCGCCTGCATGCAGGGTATGCGTACGGCCGGCATGGCTGCCACTGCGAAGCATTTCCCGGGCCACGGTGCGGTCGTTGCCGACTCGCACAAGGCGCTGCCGATCGACCGCCGGTCGTTGACCGAACTCACCGACGAATTGTTGCCCTACCGGCGCATGATCGCGAACGGCCTGACGTCCGTGATGGTCGCGCATGTGCTGTTCCCCGCAGTCGATGAGGCGCCCGCGGGTTTCTCGGCACGCTGGATCCAGCAGGAACTGCGCTGGGGCCTCGGCTTCACCGGGGCCGTATTCTCGGACGATCTCAGCATGGGCGGTGCCGCGTTTGCGGGCACCGTTCCCGAGCGCGCGCGCCGCGCGATCGAAGCGGGCTGTGACCTGCTGCCGATCTGCAACGATCGTCCCGCCGTGCTCGCGACGCTCGCCGAACTCGAAGGCGCGGCAGATCCGCTGAGCCAGGTGCGACTCGTGCGACTGCACGGCCGGCCGATGCCGGCCCGCGAACAACTGCGCAAGACGGCGCAATGGGCCGAATGCCAGCGGGCGATCGACCATTGCCGTGACGCGCCGAGCCTGCAACTGAACGCCTGACAACGAACCGGGGGCGTGGGGGAGTTCCAGAACGATGAGCGACGCAGCGACCGTGACCACGACCAGCGACGCGCAACTGCTCGGCGAGGTGCTGCGGCACGCGCTCGACGGCATTGCCGTCGTCGAAACCCGCGACGGCATTGCTCAGGTGGCGTACGGCAATGCGACGCTCGCCGCGTTGCTGCGCCGCTCGGAAGACTGGGTGGCCGGGCGCCGGCTCGAGGAAGTCGAAGTTGAGACTCCTGCCGATCCCAAGCCGACCACGACTGGCGTGGGTTCCCGCGTTCGGCTGAAGCGCGTCGATGGCACGCTGGTCGACTGCGAACGCTGGGCTGTGCTGCTGTCGGGTGGACGGATGGCGCTCTATTACCGCCCCGTGCCGCGCAATTCGCCGGGCGCGCTCGCCGCGGCGCTCGAGCGCTCCAGCGGCCTCAGCACCGAAGAACAGCTGCTTGAGATGCTCGTGCGCGACTGGTCGATCGGCCAGCGCGACGGGCGCAGCGTCACGCTGATGCATTTCGAGATCGATTCCTGGGCCGACTACCTGGAGATCTTCGGCCGCAGCGCGAGTGACAACGTGCTGCGGCAGGTCGGGCGCGCCATCGCCGCGGTGATGAAGCGCGCCAGTGACGTTGTCGCACGTTCGGGCCAGGGCGGGTTCCTGGTGCTTGGCGCCTCGATGGAGGCCACTGCAGCGCTGGGCTTTGCCGACCAGATCGTCGCGCGCATCCGCTTGCTCGCAATCCACCACCCGCGCTCCGTGACGGGCAGGTTCCTGACGGTAAGTGCAGGCGTGGTGACGGCACATCCGCCGCGCGGCGCGAGTCACGCGCTGATGCTGGAGGCGACCCAGGTCGCCGTTGGCGAGGCGAAGGCGACCGGTGGCAATCGCGCCATCCGCGGGGAAATCTGAACCCTAGTGCTTCGGCACGCAGCGCGTGAGTTCATCGAGCAGCTTCTGCGCAGCTATGAAGCGTTCCTCGGGGTCGTCCCATTGGCCCGTCACGCGGATCTTCCGCGGGCCGTCGAAGCGCATCGTCCGGTTGCTCTGCTGCAGCAGCAGGATGAGCGAGCCCGGGTCGAGCGGCGTCTCGTCACCGAACGCAACCGACCCGCTGGCATGGCCGAGGTCCATGCGCTCGATGACCAGCGGATTGGCCACCACTCGCAGTCGCGCGATGCGGAACAGGTTTTTTGCCGGGTCGGGTAACGGCCCGAAGCGATCCATCGTCTCGGCCTGCAGGTCGTCGAGCTCCGTGACGGAATGCACCGACGAGATTCGCTTGTAGAGCATTAGCCGCGCATGCACGTCGGGCAGGTAGCCTTCAGGCAGCAGCGACGGCACGTGCAGTTCGATCTCCGGCCCATGGTGCAGAGGTTTCTCGAGTTCCGGAGTCTTGCCGGCCTGCATCGCTTTCACGGCGCGTTCCAGCAGTTCCATGTAGAGCGCGAAGCCGACTTCCTGGATCTGGCCGCTCTGGCCTTCGCCGAGCAGTTCGCCGGCGCCGCGGATTTCGAGATCGTGCGTGGCAAGCACGAAGCCGGCGCCCAGGTCTTCCAGCGATTCGATCGCCTCGAGCCTGCGTGCGGCATCGGCGGTCATGGCGTTCTTCGGCGGCGTGATCAGGTAGGCGTACGCCTGGTGATGCGAGCGACCGACGCGACCGCGCAGCTGGTGCAGCTGCGCCAGGCCGAAGCGGTCGGCACGATCGACGATGATCGTGTTCGCGGTCGGCACGTCGATGCCGCTCTCGATGATCGTCGTGCAGAGCAGCAGGTTTGCGCGCTTGTGGTAGAAATCGAGCATGATCTGTTCGAGGTCGCGCTCGCGCATCTGACCGTGACCGATCACGATGCGTGCTTCCGGCACCAGTTCGGTCAGCTGCTGCGCCGTCTTCTCGATCGTCTCGACGCTGTTGTGGACGAAATACACCTGGCCGCCGCGACGCAGCTCGCGCAGGCAAGCCTCGCGCACGGTGGGGCCGCTCCATTCGCTCACGAACGTCTTGATCGACAGTCGTGCAGCCGGCGGAGTAGTGATCAGCGAAAGATCGCGCAGACCGCCCAGTGCCATGTTGAGCGTGCGCGGGATTGGCGTGGCCGTCAGCGTCAGCACGTCGACCTCGGCGCGGAGGGACTTGAGTCGCTCCTTGTCGCGCACGCCGAAGCGGTGTTCCTCGTCGATGATGACCAGCCCGAGGTCCTTGAACTTGACGCCCGGCTGCAGCAGGCGGTTGGTGCCGACGACGATATCGACCTTGCCGGAGGCCAACCCATCGAGCGCCACCTTCGACTGCGCGCCCGCGCGGAAGCGCGACAGCAGTTCGATCTTGACGGGCCAGTCCGCGAAGCGGTCCGCGAACGTTTCGTAGTGCTGCTGCGCCAATAGCGTGGTCGGCACGAGAACTGCGACCTGCTTGCCGCCCTGCACGGCGACGAATGCCGCGCGCAGCGCGACTTCGGTCTTGCCGAAGCCGACGTCGCCGCAGATTACGCGGTCCATCGGTTTGCCCGAGCGCAGGTCCTCGATCACGGCCTGGATGGCGGTCAACTGATCCACGGTCTCCTCGAACGGGAAGCCGGACTCGAACGCGCGCACCTGCTGGTCGTCCACCTGGAAAGCGTGGCCTTTGCGCGCAGCGCGACGCGCATAGACGTCGAGCAACTCCGCCGCCGCGTCACGAATTTTCGCCGCGGCGCGTGCGCGCGCCTTCGTCCACTGCTCGCCGCCGAGCTTGTGCAGCGGTGCGGACTCGGCGGGCGCGCCGGTATAGCGACTGATGCGCTCGAGCGCCTGCACGGGCACGTAGAGCTTGTCGCCCTCCGCGTATTCGAGCACGAGGAATTCGGCAGTCATGCCGCCCGCGTCCATCGTCGTGAGGCCGGTGTAGCGGCCGACGCCGTAATCTTCGTGCACGACCGGGGCGCCCGGACGCAGGTCCGCCAGCTGCTGAATGATCTTCGCGGGATCCCGGTCGGTGCGACGGCGCCGCCGCTCCTGGCGGGCACGCTCACCGAACAGCTGTTCCTCGGCGTAAATCGTGACGGCGGGATCGCGCAGCGTGACGCCGGAGGCGAGCGGCGCGACCGTGAGGGCGATGCGCGCGTCCGAATCGAGGAACTCCTGCCAGTTGCCGACCACCTTGGCAGTGATGGCGTAGGGCCGCAGCAGTTCGAGCAGCAGTTCGCGACGGCCGGCTGATTCGGCGGCCAGCAGCACGCGCCCGTCGGTGTAGCGCAGCTGGTCCGCGAAGGCATGCAGCGTCTCTTCGCGGCGCTGGTCGATGCGGGCGGACGGTGCGGGTTCGGTCCGGAAGTCCACCACCGGCACCGGCTGCAAGGAATTCGTTGCGGGCACGTCGGTGCCCGCCGGAATCTCCGGCGCCGGCCCCAGCAGGATGTGCGGCAACGCGGTCGTCGCGGCGAGCCACTGGTCCACCGGCACGCAGATTTCGGCCGGATCGAGCACCGGATGCTCGATGTCGTACCGACGCTCCTCAAAGCGTTCGACCAGCGAGCGCCAGGCATCGCGCAGTCCTGCGTCATGCTCGGCGGGCAGGATCACCGCGGCGCGCGCCGGCAGGTAGTCGAGGAGCGTCGCGGTCTGCTCGAAGAACAGCGGCAGGTAGTACTCGATGCCAGCCGGGGCGAGACCCTCGCCGACGTCGCGATAGAGCGGCATGCGTGTCAGGTCGCCCTCGAAGCGCGTGCGGAAGCGCCGCCGGAAGTCCTTGATCGCCTCGGGCGACAGGCTGAACTCACGGGCCGGCAGCAGGTCGAGCCGTGGCAGCTTCTCGAGCGAGCGCTGCGTTTCCGCGTCGAAGCTGCGGATGCTGTCGATGACGTCGTCGAACAGGTCGATCCGCAGCGGCGATTCGCTGCCCATCGGAAACACGTCGAACAGCGAACCGCGGATGGCGAAATCGCCGGGCTCACCCACCTGCGGCACGCTGGCGTAGCCGGCGCTCGTGAGGCGCAGGCGGAACTGCTCGAGATCCAGCGCCTCGCCGGCCTTGAGACTGAGCGCATGGCCGTCAATGAACGTGCGTGGCGGCAGGCGCTGCAGGGCTGTCTGCACGTCGACGATCACGATGCCGCGCTTCAGCGCCGGCAGGCGCGCCATGGTGCGCAGGCGCTGCGAAATGATGTCCGGATGCGGCGAGAACTGGTCGTACGGCAGCGTCTCGTAACCGGGGAAGCCGAAAATCGGCACGGCGCCCGCGCAGAAGAACGCCAGTTCTTCCTCGAGGCGGGCGGCCGTCGCCGCGTCGCTGGTCACCAGCAGGACCGGGCCGGGTGCCTGCGTGGCCGCGCGCGCAACCTGCAGGGCCGTGGCGGCTCCGGTCAGGCCGATCCAGCGCAGGCTCGGGTGTTCGTTCGTCGGCAGCAGGGCGGGTAGGTCGACGGGCATCGGATTCCAGCGGGCAACGGGCGACGCTCTCCCGTGCCTGGACGCGGCAGAGATTCGCAGAGGACGTCCACGGGGTTTCGACCCGCCCTTGGCCCGGCGCGGACGCCGGACGCCCCCGCTTCAGGCGGGGGAGACGGTAATTCTAGCGGTTCGGCTCAGCGGCGGAGCGTGACGGCGTGTACCACGTGCTCGTACTCGAAGAAGACGATCTTGTCCGCGTAGACCCACCGGGTGATCGGCGGCTGCCCGACCGCGGCAAATCGCTCGGTCGGCGCGCCGAACTGGCGCTCCACCTGGGTCATCGTCTGGCCACGACCGGGCGTTGCCACCGCGGATGTCGCCGCAGGCGGGTTCGTCATGTCGAGGGTCTGGGCGGGCAGGGCCGGCGCTGTCGCAAGTCCGGCCAGGCAGAGGCTGATTGCCGTGAATGTCTGCTTGCGCATGCTTCCGTGTCTCCAATGAGGCCCGCCGAACTATAGCATTCGGCGTCAAAGAGCCAGAGCGTCGCGGCCTAATTCCTTGTTCCAGTTCACTATCTGGCTCGGCGGGAAACGTGCAAAGCCGGGCTGCGCCGGGTAGCCTTGCGGCCTCCCGCCCCACGCGAGCCTCGATTCACGGTGTTCCACCCGCTGCCCGTCTTCGTTGGCCTGCGTTACGTGCGAACCCGCAGGCAGGGCTTTTTCGTCTCGTTCATCTCCTGGATCTCGATGGCCGGGGTGTGTCTCGGCGTCGCGGCGCTGATCACCATCATTTCGGTCATGAACGGCTTCGAGGGCGAACTGCGCAACCGCCTGGTTTCGCTCACGGCACACGCCACCGTGTCCGGCCCACCCGAGCGGCTGGCGAACTGGCAGTCGGTCACCGGCCGTATTCGAACCGTGCCCGGCGTCGAGGGCGTCGCGCCCTTCGTGGACGTGCAGGCGATGCTCGGACGCGCCGGGATGCTCGAGCCGGTGTTGCTGCACGGCATCGATCCGGCAGCCGAAGCGAACGTGTCGTCGATCGAGCACAACCTGCTGCAAGGAAAGCTCAGCGACCTCCAGCCTGGCGCGCGCGCCATGGTCATCGGTCGCGTGCTCGCGTGGCAGATCGGCGCCGAACTCGGTGATGAACTTACCGTGATGGTGCCGGGTCGCGACATGCTCGCGGCGGGTGGCCGGCCGCTGCTGCAGACCTTCACCGTCACCGGAGTCTTCGAAGTCGGGCTGCAGGATCACGATGCTTCGTTGGCGCTCGTGTCGATCGCTGATGCGGCTGACTTGACCGGTGCTGCCAATGCGACGCCTGCCGGACTGCGCATCCGTTTCGACGACGTGATGAACGCGCCCGCGCGCACCGCCGACCTGCGCAAGGCCGTGGGAGCCGGGCTGCAGGTCAAGGACTGGAGCGAAGAACACTCGGCGTACTTCCGGGCGATTCGCATCGAGAAGACGATGATGAGCCTGATCCTGCTGCTCGTCGTCGCGGTGGCTGCGTTCAACATCGTGGCGGCGCTGGTGATGGTAGTGAACGAAAAGCGTTCGGACATCGCGATCCTGCGCACGCTCGGCATGACTCCGCGCGGCGTCGTCGGCGTCTTTCTCACGCAGGGCCTCGTCATTGGCACCGTCGGGACGCTGTTCGGTCTCGTGCTGGGCGTGCTGGTCGCCGCCAACGTCGGCACCATCGTGCCTGTGCTGGAAAGTGTATTCCGCTTCCACGTGATGGACCCGTCGGTCTACTACATCACGCAGATTCCGTCGGAGCTCAGAATCGGGCAGATCGTGACGATCACGCTGGTCGCGTTCACGCTCACGGTCGTTGCGACGATCTACCCGGCGATCCGCGGCGCGGCCACCGAACCTGCCGAAGCGCTGCGGTACGAATGACCATGGCAGGGCGTGGCACTCTCTTCGAACTCATGATCGGCCGGCGCTACCTGCGTTCGACCGGTAACCGCTTCCTGTCGTTCATCTCCCTGATCTCGATGGTGGGCGTGGCGATCGGCGTGGCTGTGCTGATCGTCGTGCTGTCGGTAATGAACGGGTTCGAGTACGAACTGCGGTCACGCATCCTGAGCCTCACCTCGCACGCGACGGTGACCGCCTTCGGCGAGGGGCTCGTCGGCTGGGAAGCGATGCGGGAAACAGCGCTCAGGAATCCGCGGGTGTCTGCAGCGGCGCCGTTCGTCGAATCCGAGACGCTGCTGATCGCCGATCACGCTGCGGGTGCTTCGAGCGCAGCCACCCTGCGTGGCATCGACCCGGCGCTCGAGGCGCAGGTCTCGGCACTGGGCGAGCGGCTCACGAGCGGATCGATGCGGTCGCTCCAGCCGGGCTCGTTCACCATCCTGCTGGGTGAGGAACTGGCGAACAAGCTCGGCGTCAGTCTGGGCGATGCCGTCGTCGTTGCCGTCGCCAGGGGTAACGTGACACCCGCCGGCGTGCTGCCGCGCCTGCGTCGTTTCAAGGTCGCGGGCACCTTCCGCTCCGGCATGTACGAGATCGACGCGACGCTCGCGGTGGTGCACGTCGCCGATGCGGCGCGTCTGCTGCGGCTGGGCGCGAACGTGACCGGATTGCGCCTGGCGGTGAAGGATCCCTACCAGGCGCCACTCGCCGTGCGCGAAGTTGCCAGCGAACTCGGCGGCGGGCTCTACGTCGAGGACTGGACGCAGCGCAATGCCAATTTCTTCCGCTCGATCGAACTGACCAAGCGCATGATGTTCTTCATCCTGCTGCTGGTCGTGGCGGTCGCGGCATTCAACATCGTGTCGACGCTGGTGATGGCGGTCAAGGACAAGCAGCCGGACATCGCCATCCTGCGCACGATCGGCGCGCGACCCGCGAGCATCCTGGCGATCTTCACGACACAGGGCACCGTGATCGGCCTGCTCGGCACGCTCGGCGGGGTGGCTTTCGGCGTCCTGCTCTCGCTGAACCTCGAGTCGATCGTGCACGGTCTGGAACGAGTCTTCGGCGTGCATTTCATGGACGCGAGCGTTTACCTCATGAGCGACCTGCCGGCGCGTGTCGAACCCGACGACGTGCTGCTCATCGCGGGCACGGCGTTCGCGCTCTGCTGTCTATCCACCCTGTATCCCGCGTGGCGCGCAGCGACCACCGATCCGGCGAGGGCCCTGCGCCATGACTGAAACATCGATCCTCGCGTGCGACGGCGTGCACAAGCATTTCGAGGAAGCGGGTCAGCGCCTCGAAGTCCTCCGCGGCGTCGAACTGCAGGTGCGGGCGGGCGAGACGCTCGCCATCATCGGCGCCTCTGGCTCCGGCAAGACGACGTTGCTGCAGATCCTCGGTGGTCTCGACCTGCCGACGCGGGGCACCGTGCGACTGATGGGCCGGGCCTTCGCCGAGCTGTCGGACGCCGCGCGCGGCGACCTGCGCAATCGTGCGCTTGGCTTCGTGTACCAGTTCCATCACCTGCTGCCGGAGTTCAGCGCACTCGAGAACGTCGCGATGCCGCTGCTGGTGCGGCGTACGCCGGCAGCGGATGCGCGCCGCGAGGCGCAGTGGTTTCTCGATCGCGTGGGCCTCGGTCAACGGCTCACTCATCGG
>JAPLSF010000378.1 GCA_026398785.1 Pseudomonadota bacterium
AACGATCCGGGGTTCGTGGAGGGATGTCGCGCCTTCGCCGAGGAAGCAGTGACCCCGGAACAGGCCGGCTTCGAATGGGCGCGCGAAAACGAGCTCGACGATACCTGCCACTGCGCGGGCGCGGGGCCGGGCTTCGAAGCGGGCTGCGTGGCCTACGTCACCGGGTTTGGGCAGTGAAGGTGGGACGAGTGGTGCCCGGCCTGCGACGAATCGTTACCGGGGCCGGGGCCGCCCCGCTAAGCTCCCGCGGTGACTCTCGACGACCTCCGCCGCAACCGCAACCTGCTATTCTGGGCGCTGCACACGCTTGGCTGGAGCGCGTACCTGATTACCCAGTACCTGGGTGCGCTGCTGTATGAGAAGCCGACGTCCTATATCAAGGTCGTGCTCGCGGCGGCCGGCAGCGGCTTCCTGCTCTCGGCGCCGCTGCGTTACCTCTATCGGCGTCTCTGGGGACAGCGGTTCTTCGTGGTCGTCCCGGCCGTGCTGTTCGCGTCCTGGTTCGTCGCGCTCGGCTGGCGCGTCATCATCAACTCGTCGTACCTGCGCTGGGTCGAAACTGAGTCGATGGCCGGTGAGCCTTGGTACGGCATCTTCGTCGGCACCCTCAGCTCGACCTATCTACTGCTGTGCTGGTCGGGCCTGTACTTCGGCATCAAGTACTACGAGGCGCTGCAGCAAGAGCGCGAATCGATGCTGCGTGCCTCCGCGCTCGCGCAGGAGGCCCAGGTGAAGATGCTGCGGTACCAGCTCAACCCGCACTTCCTTTTCAACACGCTGAATGCCATCTCGACGCTGATCCTCGACAACCAGGGCAAGATCGCCAACCAGGCCGTCGGACGGTTGTCGGACTTCCTGCGGTACACGCTCGACCAGGACCCGATGAAGAAGGTCACGCTGCGGCAGGAACTCGACGCACTGAACCTCTATCTCGGCATCGAGCAGTTGCGGTTCGGCGACCGCCTCAAACTCGACTACGACATCGACGAGAGCGTGACGCAGGCCCTGGTACCTTCGCTCGTGCTGCAGCCTCTGGTCGAGAATTCGCTCAAGTACGCGGTGGCGCCGCGCGAAGAAGGCGGCCGGCTGCGCATCGAAGCGCGCGAGGAACAGGGCAAGCTGCGGCTCGTCGTGCAGGACGACGGTCCCGGCCTGCCGGTGGGCGTTGAACTCGGTGCCGGCCGTGGCGTAGGTTTCCGTAACACGCGCGAGCGGCTCGCCGTCCTCTACGGGGACCAGCAGAAACTCGCCGTGCGCTTTTCCAGGCCGGGCCTCCGGCTCGAGATCACGCTGCCATTCGAGCGGGCGACGCAACCGACATGACTATCCGCACTCTCATCGTGGACGACGAACCCCTGGCGCGGCGCGGCCTCGAACTGCGTCTGCAGGACGTGGCCGACATCACGATCGTGCGCCAGTGCGCCAACGGCCGCGAGGCGATCGCCGCCATCGCCGAGGAAGCGCCGGACCTCATGTTCCTCGACATCCAGATGCCGGGTCTGTCGGGGCTGGAGGTGGTCGCGCAGGTACCGCAGGAGAGCATGCCGATGGTCGTGTTCGTGACTGCGTTCGACCGTTATGCGATCAACGCTTTCGAAGCCCACGCGCTCGACTACCTGCTCAAGCCCGTGGACGACGCGCGCCTTGCCGCCGCCCTCGATCGGGTTCGCGCGCAATGGCAGCAGCAGCAGGCGATCGCGCAGCGCGAACAACTGCTGGCGCTGCTCGCCGACGTGCAGGGCAATGGCGAGCTCTCGCCGGAGAACGCCGACCGGGCCGGCGCCGCCAGTGCGGCCGGCGCGCGTCGCTACGCGAAGATGCTGCCGATCCGGTCGGGTCGCGAGACGATCCGGCTCGACGTGGCCACCATTGACTGGATCGACGCCGCGGGCGACTATATGTGCCTGCACGCGGACGGCCAGACGCACGTGCTGCGCGCCACGATGAAGGAGCTCGAGGACATGCTCGATCCGCTGGTATTCCAGCGCGTGCACCGCTCCACGATCGTCAACCTCGCCCGCGTGCGCTCGCTGCGACCG
>JAPLSF010000144.1 GCA_026398785.1 Pseudomonadota bacterium
CCCGCGGCTCGACGCTGCGTCCATCCTCCAACTGGAGCACCTTTCCTGCCGCATCCAGGTTCGTGACCGCTAGCAGCTCGACGCCGTCGGCGGTCTCGGCTGTTATCAGCACGTCGGCCGCCTTGACGCCGTCGAGCAGCAGGTTCGAGAGCGGAGCCGGAGCCGCGCCACCCGCCGCAAGATGAAAACGCATGGTGCGTCGCTTCACGCGACCCAGATGCTGCGTGCGCGCGACGATCTCCTGTCCGGTGTAGCAGCCCTTGGTGAAGCTGGCGCCGTCGATCAAGTCGAGGTTCAGCATCTGCGGAATGAACTGCTCCGACGTGGCCGCGAAGACGTGCGGCAGTCCTGCGGCGATGTCGGCCGCGAGCCACTCGGTCTGTGCACGAGGGCTGGGTCGACTCAGCGAGAGTCCGCTGATCGTACGCCACGCAACGGACGGCGCCGCGATGACTTCGCGATCGGGCGCATACTGAAACGTCACGACAGCGGTCGAGCCAGCGAGCGGCACGGGTGACAGCGTGAGCGCGGCTTCATCGAACATGCGGTGTGCCTGGGCCGCGACCGCCGCGTCACCCGTGAGAATCGCGCCGACGTTCAGGTCGGTGGCTTGCAGAATCTCCACCTTGGAGCGCAGGACGAACTTGCGCAGGTGCGTGGCCACCTTGCCCAGCAGGTCGGCAGGCAGCAGCGCGTAAATCGCTTCGTTAGTCTGGCGGAAGCGCGCGATCGCGATGACACGTCCCTGATTGGTGCAGCAGGCCGTCACCTGGGTCCGCCCGTCCGCCAGCAGGCGCACGTCGTTGGTGAACTGGCCCTGCAGGAACGTCGCGGCGTCGGCGCCGCCAATACGCAAGACGGCGAAACCCGGCAGCAGCACTGTGCGAAAGGCCTTTGTGGAATCTTCGTTCATTGTTTAATCAGGGTTCGATTTCAGCCTGTACGGCGGGACCATAGCCCAAGTGCTCGGTGGAGAACATAGGCAACATCTGGCAAGATCGCGGGTTGAATATGAAGCCTTCGCACGACCAACAGACTGCCCACCAGAACGACCCCGCGGCCGTACCCTCGGCGCCTGTGCCCAAGGTCGAGCCGCAACCCCAGGCATCTCCGCCGCCGCCGGTCCTGCCGCGCGAAATCGGAGGCCGGGACGGACCCGAGCCCACGCGGTTCGGTGACTGGGAGAAGGCGGGGCGCTGCATCGACTTCTAGCGCACTGGATTCCCGAGGAGAGGTAGCGTCATGGCACAGCCCGAGCGGCCGCTGTCCCCGTTCATGCAGTACCGTTGGCAATACACCAACACCCTGTCGATCCTGCACCGGATCACGGGCATCCTGCTGAGCCTGTGCTTTTTCGTGCTGGTCTACTGGCTGGCTGCCGCGGCCTCCGGGCCCGAACGCTACGCGGCCGCACTCGCCACGATCGGGTCGCCGCTCGTCCGATTGCTGCTCATCGGCGGCCTGTTCTCATTCTGTTACCACCTGCTGAACGGCATCCGACACCTGTTCTGGGACGCCGGCTACGGGTTCGAGCTGCCCATCGCGCGCAAGACAGGCTGGGCTGCGGCGATCGGCGCGGTCGTGCTGACGGCGGTGCTGTGGATCGTGCTCGGCGCCTCGCTCGGAGGTGTGGCATGAGCCTGCGCAGCCCGCTCGGTCGTGTCCTCGGCCTCGGCTCCGCCAAGGGCGGATCCGGTCACTGGTATTCGCAGCGCGTCACGGCCGTTGCGCTGGTCATTCTGGGTTGCTGGTTCATCGCGTCGCTGGCGCTGCTGGGCGCAGGTGCCCCGCACGCGGCGGTCGTCGGCTGGCTGCATTCGCCGTTCTCGGCAGTGATGGCGCTGCTGCTCGTTGCAATCACCGCGTATCACGCGCAGCTGGGCCTGCAGGTCGTGTTCGAAGACTACATCAGCGACAAGGGCACGCGCCTGGTCGTGCTGGTCGCACTCAAGTTCGCGCTCGTCGTGGCCGCCCTGATAGGCATCCTCGCCGTGTTGCGCATCGCGTTCGGAGCCCAGGCATGACCACTGCGGAATACGCGTTCACCGATCACACGTACGACGTCGTTGTCGTCGGCGCCGGCGGCGCAGGACTTCGCGCCACCTTCGGCCTCGCCGAGCAGGGCCTCAACACGGCGTGCATCAGCAAGGTGTTCCCGACGCGCAGCCACACGGTCGCCGCGCAGGGCGGCATCAGCGCAGCGCTCGGCAACATGGGCGAGGACGACTGGCGCTTCCACTTCTACGACACCATCAAGGGTTCCGACTGGCTGGGCGACCAGGACGCGATCGAGTTCATGTGCAAGGAAGCGCCGGCGGCGATCCTCGAGCTCGAGCATTACGGCCTGCCGTTCTCGCGCACCGAGGACGGCAAGATCTACCAGCGCCCGTTCGGCGGCATGACGACGCATTATGGCAAGGGCATCGCACAGCGCACGTGCGCCGCGGCGGACCGCACCGGCCACGCAATGCTGCACACGCTGTACCAGCAGTCGCTCAAACATGAGGCGCGCTTCTTCATCGAATATTTCGCCGTCGACCTGATCATGGAAGACGGCGCGTGCCGCGGCGTAGTAGCGCTCGACATGTCGACGGGCCAGCTGCATCGCTTCCGCGCGCACACCGTAATTCTCGCCACGGGCGGCTATGGCCGCGCGTACTTCTCGTGCACTTCGGCGCACACCTGCACGGGTGACGGCGGTGGCATGGCACTGCGCGCCGGCCTGCCGCTGCAGGACATGGAGTTCGTGCAGTTCCACCCGACCGGCATCTACGGCGCCGGTTGCCTGATCACCGAAGGCTCGCGCGGCGAAGGTGGCTACCTCACTAATTCCGCGGGCGAGCGTTTCATGGAGCGCTACGCACCCAATGCGAAAGACCTGGCCTCGCGCGACGTCGTGAGCCGCTCGATGACGATCGAGATTCGCGAGGGCAGGGGTGTGGGCCCGCAAAAGGACCACATCCACCTGCACCTCGAACACCTCGGCGCCGTCGTGATCCACGAGCGCCTGCCGGGCATCGCCGAAACCGCGCGTATTTTCTCGGGTGTCGACGTCACGCGCGAGCCGATCCCGGTGCTGCCGACGGTGCACTACAACATGGGCGGAATTCCCTGCAACGTGCACGGCGAAGTGGTCACCTTGCGCAATGGCAATCCGGATTCGGTCGTCCCGGGCCTCATGGCGGTGGGCGAAGCCGCTTGCGTGTCGGTGCACGGGGCGAACCGCCTCGGCTCCAATTCGCTGCTCGACCTCGTCGTGTTCGGCCGGGCTGCTGCACACCACTGCGGCAAGACGGTCAAGCCCGGCACGTCGCACAAGCTGCTGCCGCAGGACGCGGGCGACCTGGCCATCAGCCGGCTCGACAAGTTCCGCAACGCGAAGGGCGCGCGCCGCACGTCGGAGATTCGTCTGGACATGCAGCGTGTGATGCAGAACCACGCGGCGGTCTTCCGCACCGGCGAGTCGCTCGACGAAGGCGTGCAGAAACTCGACGCAGTTTTTGCCACGTTCTCCGACGTGCAGGTGGCTGATCGCTCGCTGGTCTGGAACACCGACCTGATCGAAACGCTCGAACTCGACAACCTGCTCGCACAGGCGCTGGTGACGATGTCTTCGGCGGCCAACCGCCAGGAAAGCCGTGGTGCCCATGCGCGTGAGGACTTCAAGGATCGCGACGACGTGACCTGGCTCAAGCACACGCTGGCCTGGGCCGATGCCGCAGGCAAGGTCTGCATCGACTACCGTCCGGTGCACCTGAACACGCTCACGAGCGACGTCGAAGCCATCCCGCCCAAGGCCCGCACTTATTGAGCGTTTAGTGAGTAGTGATTGGCGCAACGCTGCTGCGTTCCGACTGGCCCCTAACCCCTAGCCCCTAACCCCTGTTAAGCACATGTCCCAATTCAGACTTCCCGAGAATTCCCGGGTTCAGCCCGGCAAGAGTCACGCAGCCCCGGCGGGTGCGCAGAACGTCAAGACGTTCCGCATTTACCGCTTCGACCCCGATTCGAAGCAGAAGCCGCGCGTCGATACCTACCAGGTCGACATGGGCAGCTGCGGCCCGATGGTTCTCGATGCGCTGATCAAGATCAAGAACGAGGTCGACTCGACGTTGACGTTTCGCCGCTCGTGCCGCGAAGGCATCTGCGGTTCGTGCGCGATGAACATCGACGGCGTGAACACGCTGGCCTGCACCAAGGCCATCGACGAGATCAAGGGCGACGCGAAGATCTACCCGCTGCCGCACATGCCGGTGATCAAGGACCTCGTGCCCGACCTCACCAACTTCTACGCGCAGTACGCTTCGGTGAAGCCGTGGCTGCAGACGCGCACGCCGGCGCCGCCCGACCGCGAGCGCCTGCAATCGAAGGAAGACCAGGAAAAGATCGACCGTCCGTCGGCCTGCATCCTGTGCGCCTGCTGCTCGACGAGCTGCCCGTCGTACTGGTGGAACAGCGACCGCTTCCTCGGTCCGGCGGCGCTGCTCGCTGCGTACCGCTGGATCATCGACACGCGCGACGAGGCCACGGGCGAGCGCCTCGACGAACTCGAAGACCCATTCCGTCTCTACCGTTGCCACACGATCATGAACTGCGCGCAGGCCTGCCCGAAGGACCTCAACCCGTCGAAAGCCATCGCCGAGATCAAGAAGATGATCGTCGAGCGGCATCACTGATGCTCTTTTTGACCTCTCCCGCGGCAGCGGGAGAGGCCGACCGCCGGTCGGGTGCGGGCAGGTGACTGCTGCCGCCGACTTCAACATGGCACGGTTGCGCTGGCGCTGCCGGCGTGGCATGCGGGAGCTCGACGTCTTGCTCACCCGCTACCTCGACCGGGTCTGGGCGACGGCGTCACCCTCCGAACGCGACGCGTTCCTGCAATTGGTCGAACTGCAGGACCCTGACCTGTTCGGGTATCTTGTGGGTCGGACCACCCCGGCCGAGGAATCCCAGCGTGCGATCATTGCCTGCATCCGCCAACTCGAGCCTTGAGCTGCCCCCGGTGACGGCAGCCGACCTCGCCGCAGGCGCGATCGTGGCCGTGGCAACGGCCTTCCTGGCGTGGGCCGTTGTCCGTTCGGTTGGGTCGATGACTGCTGCCCTGCTGCTGTTGCTGGCGGGTAGTTCGATCGTGGCGATCCAGGTCCGGTCCTGGATGCGCGCCACGCGCCAACCGGTCCGGCGACTCGTGGCCTGCGCGGACGGCTCCCTTTGGCTGCACACCGCGGGTCAGGCCCCTTGCCGGGCGACGCTCGGTGTCGGCACGAGGTTGCTAGGCCCCTCGGTTTTCCTTGATCTGCTTGCGGATTCCAACCTGGCCGGCAAGCGCTTCCGCACCTGGCTGACGCCACTCGACGTGCCGCGTCTGGCAATTCGCCGGTGGAGTGTCGTCCTGCCCCGTTCCGGGCGCGTGACTGGCTCGTGACGGGGCACCCGTTGCGGTAGCCTAGCCATGCAAGCCATGCCGAACTTTCCCCCGTCGGACGAGTCTATGAAGTCGCGAGAACCCGGGGACGAAGATGCCGGCCTGCCTGCGGGCACCGAGCAAAGCGACCTCGAGCTCGTGCGGCGGGCCCAGCAGAACGAACGCGGTGCGTTCGACCTGCTGGTGCTCAAGTACCAACACAAGGTCATCAAGCTGGTGGCACGGCTGCTACGCGATCCGACGGAAGCAGAGGATGTCGCCCAGGAAGCCTTCGTGAAGGCCTACCGGGCCCTCGGGTCGTTTCGGGGCGACAGCGCGTTCTACACCTGGCTCTATCGCATCGCGGTCAATACGGCCCGCAATTCGATTGCCTCGCGCCAGCGCCGGCCCCTGGATTACGAAGTGGAACTCTCGGAAAGCGAGCAGAACAACGTGGCGGCGCGACTCAAGCACGACGACACGCCCGAGGCGACTGTCCTCTCCGAGGAGATCCGCCAGACCGTCAACGAGGCGATCGGGCAACTGCCCGAAGACCTGCGCACCGCCATCGTGCTGCGCGAGATCGAGGGCCTCAGTTACGAAGAAATCGCGACGGCAATGGACTGTCCGGTGGGCACCGTCCGGTCGCGCATCTTCCGTGCCCGCGAAGCCATCGACCGCGCTCTGAAACCCCTGCTCGACTGAAACCGAGTGCCGAGAACGAAATGACCGACCAGATTCGTGAACAGCTTTCGGCCTTGCTCGACGGCGAGCTGCCGCGGGACGAAATGAGCCTGCTCATGCGTCGCCTCGACAAGGATCCCGAACTGCGCCGTGCCTTCGGCACCTACGCGCTGATCGGCGAAACCCTGCGCGCCCCGGGCGGTCGGATCGCCGCGCCGTCGTTCGCAGCGCGCGTGAGTGCCGCCATCGGCGAGGCCCCGGCCATCGTCGAGAAGACATCCACGGCACGCCCGGCCGCAACCCTCCAGCTGCCGCAGCACGTCGCGCTCTGGAAACGGCCGATCGTGCGTACGGCTCTCGCTGCCAGCGCGGCTGTCACCGCAGTGCTGCTGTTCCGTCCTGACGTCACGCCGGTTGCGCAGCTCGAAGTCACGCCAGCCAATTCGTTCGCCATGTCCGCGAGCCCGACGCCGGCGCAGAGTCAGCGCCTCGCGGGTTACATGGTCGCCCACAGCCAGTTCTCGACGCCTATGGTCCGTCGCAACGTACTCTCGAGCCTGCTCGCGGCCGACCCGGGCATCACGCGCGTCTCGTACGAGATGGGACAGGCTCCCTAGAATGAGTGGAGCCGCGATGAGGCGAGCCGCGGTGTGCGTCGCTGCCTGCCTGCTGGCGTTCTCGGCTCGCGCCGAAGATGACGCGCGGGCCTGGATCGAACGCATGTCGGACTCGCTCGCCACACGCAACTACGACGGCCTGTTCACGCATTCGACCGGGCGCCAGGCCGAGACGATGCGCATCGTGCACCGGGTCGACGAGGGCAGGAGTTTCGAACGCCTCGTGTAGCTTGACGGCAGTGGCCGTGAAATCGTGCGCACGCGCGACGAAGTCCATGCTTACCTGCCGGACCGCCGCGTCGTGATCGTGGAACCGCGGGGCGACGACGGCTCGTTGCTCAAGTCGCTGCCCACCCCGGGCCCCGCGCTCGATCGCTACTACCAGCTTGCCGTCGGCCCGAAAGGCAGTCGCCTGCTGGGCCGCGAGGTCCGCGTCATCGACGTACGACCCAAGGACATCTACCGCTACGGCTACCGCCTCTGGCTCGATGAAGACACGGCCATGCCCCTGCAGTCGATCGTGACGAATGGCATCGGCAACCCGATCGAGATCATTCGCTTCACGCAACTGCAGATGAAGGACAGGATCCCGGCTCACGACATCGAACCGACGGTCGATGCCAGCGGGTTCCAGTGGATCCGAACCGGCCGCAAGCTCGCTGCCATGCCGCAGCTGCCGAGCAATGGCGGGTGGCGACCGTTGCGCCTGCCGCCAGGGTTCCGACTCGTGGCCAGCCGGCTGCAGCCGATCCCGGGTTCACCGATGCCGGCGCAGCACCTGATCTTCTCCGACGGCATCGCAGCCATCTCCATCTTCATCGAGCCTGGCGCACAGACGGGTCCGCGTCCACCCGAAACCTCGAGCATGGGATCGGCCAACTCCTATTCGACGAGCGTGCACGGGCACGTTGTCACCGCCATCGGTGAAGTGCCTGCAGCCACGGTCCGGGAGATCGCCAACTCGGTCGTGCCGGTCCAGGGCTCCGCAGTCCCGGCTGATACCCCGGCCGGCTCCGCCCGCTGAGCCATGGGGCAGGTCACCGGGGTCGTCACCCGGGTCGAGGCCGGCCGGGCGAGCGTCGAATGCGGCGTCTCGAATAACCCCGCCTGCGGCGCCTGCGCGGTTGGGCGCGGCTGCGGCTGGCAACGGTCGAACCAACCCCGCCGGCTCGAAATCGACGCGCATCAGGGCATGCGTACGCTAGAGCCGGGCGACCGGCTCGAAGTGCAGATCGACGATGCCCGCTTGCTGCGGGCGGCCTGTCGGTTATACCTGCCACCCCTGGCCGGGTTATTGGCCGGCCCGGCGTTGCTCCGGGTCGCAGGCTGGGAGCAGGGGGTCACCCCGTTACTGGGGGCGGTGCTCGGCGTGATCGCCGGTGGCCTGATCGCCTGGCGGTGGACGCGGGCGGGGGTCCCGGTACGGTGGCGGTGGCTCGGCGCCACTGCAACCACGTTGCCGGGCCCGCCATGACCCCGGCCACGCTCGAACTGTATGTCCGCGCAGGCTGCCACCTCTGCGACGAGTTCCTGCTCGATTTTTCGCTCGACCACCCGGGACTGCTGGACGCCGTCGAAACCCGCGACGTCGACGCCGAAACGGCGTTGGCACAGGAGTTCGGGCTGCGCGTTCCGGTGCTCAAGATCGACGGCCACGTTGCCTGCGAAGGCCGTTACGATCGTGACAAGGTCGCTACAGCCCTCGGGCTATAATCGCGGGTTTTGACGCGCCCGAACCCCGGGTTGCGCCGGACGACCTGGCCCCCGATGAAACTGATCCGCAATTTTTCCATCATCGCGCACATCGACCACGGCAAGTCGACGCTCGCCGACCGTTTCATCCAGATCTGCGGCGGTCTGCAGGACCGCGAGATGCAGGCGCAGGTGCTCGACTCGATGGACCTGGAGCGCGAGCGCGGCATCACGATCAAGGCGCAGAGCGTCTCGCTGCGCTACCTGGCGCGCGACGGCGAGACCTACCAGCTGAACATGATCGACACGCCGGGGCACGTCGACTTCTCGTACGAAGTCTCGCGTTCGCTCGCGGCGTGCGAAGGCGCGCTGCTCGTCGTCGACGCGGCGCAAGGCGTCGAGGCACAGAGCGTAGCGAACTGCTACACCGCCCTCGAGCAGGGTCTCGAAGTCGTGCCGGTGCTCAACAAGATCGACCTGCCCTCGGCCGACCCCGCCAAGGTCATCAAGGAAATCGAAGAGATCATCGGCATCGAGGCCGAGGACGCCTTGCGCGTCAGTGCCAAGACCGGAGAAAACGTCGACGAGCTGCTCGAGGAACTCGTGCGGCGCGTGCCGCCGCCCAAGGGCGACCCCGACGGCCCGCTGCAGGCGCTCATCATCGACTCGTGGTACGACAGCTACGTCGGCGTCGTGTCGCTCGTGCGCGTGGTGAACGGCTCGGTCCGCACCGGCCAGAAGATCAGGGTCTGGACCACGGGCCGCGCGCACCAGGTGGACAAGCTTGGACGGTTCACCCCGAAGTCGCTCGTGGCCGACGCGCTCTATACGGGTGAAGTCGGTTTCATCATCGCGGGCATCAAGGAAATCGACGGCGCGCCGGTAGGGGACACCATCACGCTCGACAATCGGCCATGTTCCGAGCCGCTGCCGGGCTTCAAGGCGATCAAGCCGCGCGTGTTCGCCGGCCTGTTCCCGGTGAGCAGCGACGACTACGAGGCCTTCCGCGACGCACTGCAGAAACTGAAGCTCAACGATTCCGCGCTGAACTACGAGCCCGAAGTCTCCACGGCGCTCGGCTTCGGCTTCCGCTGCGGCTTCCTCGGCCTGCTGCACATGGACATCGTGCAGGAGCGGCTCGAGCGCGAGTACGAGCTCTCGCTCGTCACCAGCGCGCCGACCGTGATCTACGAAGTGCTGACGACCGACGGCGAGATCGTCAACGTCGACAACCCGGCCAAGCTGCCGCCGGTCGAAAAGATCAAGGAGCTGCGCGAGCCGATGATCGTCGCCAACATCCTGCTGCCGCCGGACTACGTCGGTCCGGTGATGAAGCTGTGCCTCGACAAGCGCGGCGTGCAGAAGAAGCTGCTGTACCTCGGCAACCAGGTTTCGATGCAGTGGGAACTGCCGCTCGCCGAAGTCGTGCTCGACTTCTTCGATCGCCTGAAGAGCTGCAGCCGGGGCTACGCCTCGTTCGATTACGAGTTCGACCGCTTCCAGGCGGCGCCGCTGGTGCGGCTCGACATCCTGATCAACGAAGACAAGGTCGATGCGCTCTCGATCATCAGCCACCGCGACACTGCCTATCAGCGCGGCCGCGAGCTGGTCGACAAGATGCAGGAGCTGATCCCGCGGCAGATGTTCGAGGTGGCCATCCAGGCCGCCATCGGCGCACATGTCATCGCCCGCTCGACCGTCAAGGCGCTGCGCAAGAACGTCCTGGCGAAATGCTATGGCGGCGACCTGTCGCGCAAGCGCAAGCTCCTCGAGAAGCAGAAAGAGGGCAAGAAGCGCATGAAGAGCATCGGCCAGGTGGAAATCCCGCAGGAGGCTTTCCTGGCCGTGCTGCAGGTGGGACGCAAGGAGTGATTTTCACTCCCGCTCGCACAATGTGACGCAAAGCATTGATTCCGCGAGATAATTAACCAATACTCCGCCCCGTTCCAAGAGGTGCCGCTTGGTCTTCGACTTTTCCTTCTTCCTGGTTCTTGCTGCACTGGTCACCGGGCTGGTATGGCTGGTCGACGCCCGCGTGTTCCGCGCGCGACGCCAGCGGGGGTCAGGCAGCGCTGTCGGCGGCCCGCCCGAACCCATCCTGGTCGAGTACGCGCGGTCGTTCTTCCCGATCATCCTGCTCGTGCTGGTGATCCGGTCGTTCCTCTACGAGCCGTTCCGCATCCCGTCCGACTCGATGATGCCGACCCTGCTCGACGGCGACTTCATCTTCGTCAACAAGTTCACGTACGGCCTGCGCCTGCCGGTGGTCAACTTCGAGATCGTTCCGCTGGGTGAGCCGGCGCGCGGCGACGTCGTGGTGTTCCGCCTGCCGTCGGATCCGGCAACCAACTACATCAAGCGACTGGTTGGCCTGCCGGGCGATCACGTGGTGGTGCGCGAGAAGCGCGTCTGGATCAACGACCAGCTGCAGGACGTCACGCTCGACGGCTACTCCGAGCCGTACGGCAGCACGCCCCGGGCGCAGATCGGCATCGAACACCTCGGCATGGTCGAGCACCGCACACTCTACATCGGTGAACGTCCCTCGGTGGACTTCGACGACGTGGTGCCGGCGGGCCATTACTTTTTCATGGGCGACAACCGGGACAACAGCCGCGACAGCCGGTTCCCGGAAGTCGGCTATGTGCCGGCCGATAACGTGGTCGGCAAGGCCGTCCGCATCTGGCTGAACTGGAAATTGCCGAGCGCGCCCCTGTGGGACCGCATCGGCAAGGCCATCCATTGAACTCGAAAGGGAGACCCGTGATGAGACAACGTGAACGCGGTGCGACGTTTCTCGGCATCGTCATTATCCTGCTGATCCTCGGCTCGGCGCTATATGCCGGCATCCGGCTCGTGCCGGTATACCTCGAGTACACCAAGGTCGCGCGCGCGCTCGAGCAGGTGCGTGATGAACATGCCGCCATCGATACCAACCCGGCGCTCATGCGCCGCTCGCTCGAGCGCCGCTGGGACGTCGAGGACATCAGCAGCATCGGCTGGAAAGAGATCGAGATCGACAAGACCGCTGAAGGCTACGACATGATCGCGTCCTACGAGGCCGAGCGGCCGTTCATTGCGAACGTGTACCTGCTGGTCAAGTTCGACAAGACGGTCTCCATCCCACAGTGACGGCGGGCCTTGCTGAACGCCGATGAATGGTCCGCGCGGCGGCTCGGGTATCGCTTTCGTGATCCCGGGCTGCTCGAGGCAGCGTTGACCCACCGCAGCGCCAGCCGCACCAACTACGAGCGCCTCGAATTCCTCGGTGACTCGGTCCTCAACTTCGCGATCGCGCTGCTCGCGTTCCGTACGTTCCCGGAAGCTCCGGAAGGCGACCTCAGCCGGTTCCGCGCTGCGCTGGTGAGCAGTCCGACGCTCGCGGCGATCGGCAGTGATCTCGACCTCGGCGAGCAGTTGCGACTCGGCAGCGGTGAGCTGAAGTCGGGCGGCTTCCGCCGCGATTCCATCCTGGCGGACAGCCTCGAAGCGATTCTCGGCGCGATCTACCTCGACGGTGGCATCGAGGCCGCCCGTGACGTGGTGCACCGGCTGCTCGGCGAGCGCCTGCGTGAGTTGCCCTCAGCCGAAACCCTCAAGGATCCCAAGACTCGATTGCAGGAAGAACTGCAGTCGCGCGGATGCGCGCTGCCGAAATACGCGCTGGAGGAAGTGGGCGGCGAACCGCACGAACAATGGTTCGTCGCGAGTTGCGAAACCGCCGATCTTGCGTTGCGGGCGACGGGCAAGGGCTCGAGCCGGCGCCGTGCCGAGCAGGAAGCTGCACAGAGCGTGCTGGCGGCCCTGGGCCGCGCGCAGGAGCAATCATGACAGACGAACCGATCATTCCTCCCCCCAGTGCAGGGCCGACAGTCCGTTGCGGCTTTGCCGCGCTCGCGGGCCGTCCGAACGTCGGCAAGTCCACGCTGCTGAACGCGCTGATCGGCCAGAAAGTCAGCATCGTGAGCCCGAAGCCGCAGACGACGCGCACCCGTATCCACGGGGTCCTGAACAGGCCCGGGATGCAGATCGCGTTCGTCGACCTGCCCGGCATCCACACGAAGCAGACGCGCGCGTTGAACCGGTACATGAACCGGACCGCGATCTCCTCGCTGGCGGACGTGGACGTGAACCTGTTCGTAGTCGAGGCGCTGCGCTGGACAGATGACGACGAGCGCGTGCTTGAAGAACTGAAGCAGGTGGGCCTGCCGATCCTGCTGCTGATCAACAAGGTCGACCGCGCACACCCGAAGGAAAGGCTGCTGCCCTTCATCCAGGACCTCACGCAGAAAGCCGACTTCGCCGCAGTGGTGCCGATCGCGGCCACGCGCAAGGCGACACTGGAGAAACTGCCCGAGGTAATAGCGCAATACCTGCCCGAGCAGTCGCGAATCTTCCCGGAAGAGCAGGTCACGGATTCGCCGGATCACTTCATGGCCGCGGAACTCATCCGCGAGAAACTGATGTTGCGACTGCAGGAAGAACTGCCTTACGGGCTCGTTGTCGAGATCGAGGGTATCGGTGCATCCGAGGATGAGCCCGGCAAGCTGGTGGTGCAGGCCGTGATCTGGGTCGAGCGCGCCGGTCAGAAGGCCATCGTGATCGGCAAGGGCGGTTCGCTGCTGAAGGAAATCGGCCGGCAGTCGCGGCTCGACCTCAACCGTCACTTCAACCAGCCGGTGCACCTCGAACTCTGGGTCAAGGTCAAGGAAGGCTGGTCGGACGACGAAAACGCGATGCGCAAGTTCGGCTACGAATCATGAGCGGAGCCCGGCGGGTCAACCTCGAACCCGCCTTCCTGCTGCACCATTATCCCTGGCGCGACACGAGCCGCATCCTCGAGCTGATGACGCGCACGCATGGTCGGGTCTCGGTGTTCTCGCGGGCCTCGCGGCAGTCGGGCTCCACGGCGACGGGCGGCGCGTTGCAGCCGTTCACGGAGTCGCTGGTTTCCTGGAGTGGCCGCGGTGAAGCAGGGCACCTGACGTCGGCCGAACGCGTTCGCCCACCCGCCACGCTGGCCGGCGATCGGCTGATGAGCGGCTTCTACGCGAACGAGCTGCTGCTGAAACTGCTGCAACGGAACGACCCGCATCCCGCGCTGTTCGATGCTTACGCGATCCTGATCGAGTGCCTCTACGCACCCGACCACGATCCCGGGCGGGCGCTGCGCCTGTTCGAGAAGCGACTGCTCGACGAACTCGGCTGGGGCCTCAACCTCGAGCACGAGGCCACGAGCGGTGAGCCGCTCGAGCCGGCGCGCAGCTACCGCTACGGCATCGAGGGCGGTGCGGAGCCGATCGATGGAGTGGCGGAGGGAACCCTGATATTTTGCGGCGCGTCGCTGCTCTCGCTTGCGCGCGAAGAGCTCAACGACCCGCGCAGCCTGGCGGATGCCCGCCGGTTGCTGCGGGCGGCGCTCGACCGGCTGCTCGACGGCCGGCCGTTGCGGACGCGCGAGGTATTGCTCGAAATGCGTGCGCATGCAGGCAAGGCGGACGGAGGTTGATCCTTTGCAGCTGACCCACCCGATCAAGCTCGGCGTCAATATCGACCACGTCGCGACGCTGCGGCAGGCGCGCCGTGCGCCGTACCCCGATCCATTGCATGCGGCGCTCGTCGCCGAGCAGTCCGGCGCGGACAGCATCACGCTGCACCTGCGCGAGGATCGGCGCCACATCCAGGACCACGACCTGCACCGCTTCCGGTCCACATTGCAGACGCGCATGAACCTTGAAATGGCGGCCACCGACGAGATGATCGCCATTGCGCGCCAGGTGCGTCCGCAGGACGTGTGCCTGGTGCCGGAGAAACGTACCGAGGTGACGACCGAGGGCGGTCTCGACGTGGCCGGGCAGAAGGCGCGACTCAAGGAGTGCTGTGCCGCCCTGCGTGAATGCGGCATCCGCGTCTCGATGTTCATCGACCCGGACCCGGCACAGATCGAGGCCGCGCTCGAGATCGGCGCGCCCGTCGTCGAACTGCACACGGGTGCGTATGCGGACGCGATCGGCGAACAGCAGGCGAAGGAGTTGATGCGACTGGTCTACGGCTCACGCCACGGGGCGCAGATCGGCCTGACCGTGCACGCCGGACACGGCCTGCACTACCACAACGTGCAGCCCGTCGCCGCGATCGCGGATGTCGTCGAGCTGAACATCGGCCACGCGATCATCGCGCGCGCCGTGTTCGATGGCCTGGCCGCAGCAGTGCGCGAAATGCGACGCCTCATGGTCGAGGCCCGCCGCGGCCTGCCTACGAGCGCGCCCTGAGTACCCGCCCATGATCTTCGGCATCGGCACCGACGTCGTGCAGCTCGCGCGCGTCGCAGAAGTCTACGCACGGCACGGCGAGCATTTCGTACGCCGGTTGCTGCTGCCCGAGGAAGAGGCGGGGTTCCGTGACTACAAGCGCCCGGTGCGCTTCCTCGCGATGCGGTTCGCCGCCAAGGAAGCCATCGTCAAGGCGCTCGGCACGGGCTTCGCGCATGGCATCTGGATTCGCGACGTCGGCATCGCGCCGAATGCGTGGGGCCGGCCCGAGGTGATCTGGTCCGAGCGCGGGCGCGCGCTCCGCGACCAGCTCGGCGCCGGCGAGGGACACGTGACGCTCACGGACGAGGCAGGTCTCGTGGTGGCCGTCGCGGTGCTGATGAAGCGTGTGGAGCAATCGCAATGAGCATCATCAATAACGTGCTGGCATTCGACATCGAGACGGTCCCCGACGTCGAGTTCGGCCGCCGGCTCCACGGGCTCGA
>JAPLSF010000027.1 GCA_026398785.1 Pseudomonadota bacterium
GGTCGCGAAAGGCCGTGCCGACTGGGTCGCCGAAGAAACAACCGCCTACGAAAATCCCGCGCTTTACCGCACCGACCCGGCACTGGCCTGGCGTCGACTCAAGGGACTGAACCGGCTGCGGCCGGCAGAGCAGTCGGCGGCACGTGCGCTGGCCGACTGGCGCGAACGGCGCGCCATCGAAGCGGACAAACCGCGCGGCTGGATCCTGACGGATGAAGCGCTCTACGCGCTGGCCACCCGCGAGCCCGTGTCGATCGCGGCGCTGGAGTCCGTCCCGGCGTTACCGCCGGGCGTGATCCGCAAGCGCGGGGATGAATTGCTGGAACTGTTGCGGGCCGCGCGCGCCGACGAATCGGGCGTTCCGCTCTCCGCACCGAAGCGCCCCGAACCCGCGCAGATGGCACTCGCAACCCGCCTGCTGCAGGTCGTGCGTGATGTGGCTGCAGAACTGGAGGTGAGCGCCGAGATGCTCGCGACACGCAAGGACGTCGAGGCGATCGCGTTTGGCTCCGGTGCGCCCGACGCGAGTCCGCTCATGCACGGCTGGCGCAGGGACGTGGTGGGATAGAAGCTGCTGGCAGCGCTCGCCTAGGCGACCGATCCGCGTGTCTGCCTTTCCAAGCTCTGGGAAAGGTCCCGGATCGGTCGCCTGCTCCGATGCGCGTGTTTGCCTTGCCAAGCTCTGGGAAAGGTCCCGGATCGGCCGCCTGACGTCAGGCGCCGGTGACCTGCAGAAACTCGGCATAGACGCGATCGACGGGCTGGTCGGCGTTGACAATCCGCAGCAGCCCGCGACCCTGATAGTGCTCGATCAACGGCGCAGTCTGCGCGTTGTAGACCTTCAGGCGGTTCGCAATGACGTCTTGCTTGTCGTCGTCACGCTGCTTGAGCAGCGGCGGCTCCGCACCGTGGACCGGGTTGTCGCAGCGCTCGCCCTTGCCCGAAGGCGACGAATACACGTTGAACACCCGGCCGCAGTCCGGGCACGTGCGACGGCCGGTCAGCCGCATCACCAGCGCCTTTTCGTCGACCTGCATGAGCACGACCGCATCGATCGGCTGGCCGAGGTCGGACAGCAGCCGGTCGAGCGCACCCGCCTGCGCGACGTTGCGCGGATAGCCGTCGAGGATGAAGCCCTTGGCGGCGTCCGGGCGGCCGAGCCGCTCGCGGATCAAGCCGAGGACGACGTCGTCGGTCACCAGCTCGCCGGCGTCCATCGCAGCCTTGGCGCGCTTGCCGAGTTCGGTGCCGCGCGCGACGGCGTCGCGCAGCAGGTCGCCGGACGAAACCTGGGGAATGCCCTTCTGATCACGCAGGCGCTGGGCCTGAGTGCCCTTGCCGGAGCCAGGTGCGCCGAGGAGTACGAGTCTCATGTTGCGGGCCGTTCAGGGTCGGTTTCAAGAGGCGCGCACGTTACCGAAAATGCCCCGCCGGGGCCAGAAGCAGCTTCCGCAGGGGTCGTCGCCCTGCGCGCGAAATGTTAGAAGCCGGCGCTCGGCAGGGGTATCCTTGGCGGCTGTAAAAAGGCACGTAAGTCCACGATTGTGGGCATATTTTCGGGAGCAACGATGAAGCAGCCGACAGGTCCGCGCAACGCCTTCTACGCCCAGTCCGGCGGCGTCACCGCCGTCATCAACGCGTCCGCCTGCGGCGTCATCGAGACGGCCCGCAAGCACCCGCGCAAGATCGGCAAGCTCTACGCCGGGCGCAACGGCATTCTCGGCGCGCTCACCGAAGACCTCATCGACACCAGCAAGGAAAGTACCGCGGACATCCGCGCCCTGCGGCACACGCCTGCCGGCGCGTTCGGCTCGGCCCGCTACAAGCTGAAGAAGTACGAAGACAACCCGGCCCAGTACGAGCGCCTGATCGAGGTCTTCAAGGCCCACGACATCGGGTACTTCTTCTACAACGGCGGTGGCGACTCGGCCGACACCTGCTTCAAGGTCTCGATGCTGGCCGAGAAAATGGGGTATCCGCTGCAGGCCATCCACGTGCCGAAGACCGTGGACAACGACCTGCCGATCACCGACTGCTGCCCCGGCTTCGGCTCGGTGGCCAAGTATGTCGCGGTCTCCATCCGCGAAGCAGGCTTCGACGTTGCGTCGATGGCGCGCACGTCGACCAAGGTGTTCGTGCTGGAAGTGATGGGACGCCACGCCGGCTGGATCGCGGCGGCCGGCGGCCTAGCCGCGCAGAAGGCGGGTGATGCACCGCACATCATCCTGTTCCCCGAGATCGCTTTCGATGAAGCGGCCTTCCTGGCCCGCGCCGAGGAATGCGTGAAGAAGTACGGCTACTGCGCGATCGTCGTTTCCGAAGGCGTGCGCAACAAGGATGGCAAGTTCCTGGCCGATGCGGGCACGCGCGACGCCTTCGGCCACGCGCAGCTGGGCGGCGTGGGCCCGGTCGTGGCGCAACTGGCCAAGGACAAGCTCGGCTACAAGTACCACTGGGCCGTGGCCGACTACCTGCAACGAGCCGCGCGGCACATCGCCTCGAAGGTCGACGTCGAGCAGGCCTATGCGGTCGGCAAGGCCGCGGTCGAATTCGCGCTCAAGGGCCACAACTCGGTGATGCCGACGATCGTCCGCACGTCGAACAGGCCCTACCGGTGGAAGATCGGCATGACCAGCCTCGACGAGGTGGCCAACGTCGAGAAGATGCTGCCCCGCGACTACATCACCCCGGACGGTTTCCACATCACCGCCAAGGGTCGCAAGTACCTCGCGCCGCTGATCCAGGGCGAGGACTACCCGCCGTACGAAGGCGGCCTGCCGAAGTACGTGGTGCTGAAGAACAAACCCGTGAAAAAGAAGCTGAAAAACGCCTTTGTGGTATAGTCGCGCGCCTTTTTTTCCGGGGCTGATCGGGGCCTGGATCGAGTCGCAGAACTCGGCGCCCGCACCACCCCCGCCAGGTTTACGAGTGAAGACCCGTTGGGAGATTGAGCATGACTACTGACTTCGCGCTGCTGCTCGCGATTGGCGCCGGCGTGGCCGCAATTCTTTACGGCATCCTGTCCGTGCGCTGGATCGTCGCTCAGCCCGCCGGCAATGCCCGCATGCAGGAAATCGCTGCCGCCATTCAGCAGGGCGCCAGCGCCTACCTGAACCGCCAGTACTCGACGATCGGCATCGTCGGCGTCGTGCTCTTCCTGGTGCTCGCGTTCTCGCCGCTCGGCTGGGGTACGGCGGGCGGCTTCGCCGTCGGTGCCATCCTCTCCGGCCTGGCCGGTTACATCGGCATGAACGTCTCGGTACGTGCCAACGTACGCACGGCGCATGCAGCCAGTCTCGGCATCAACCCCGCACTGCAGGTCGCGTTCCGCGGCGGCGCCATCACCGGCATGCTCGTCGTCGGCCTCGGCCTGATCGGCGTGGCGGCGTACTACTGGATCATGCTCAGCGTCACTGGCAGCGAAGAGCAGTCCTTGCACGCACTCGTCGGCCTCGCCTTCGGCGGCTCGCTGATCTCGATCTTCGCGCGGCTCGGCGGCGGCATCTTCACCAAGGGTGCAGACGTCGGCGCGGACCTCGTGGGCAAGGTCGAAGCCGGCATCCCGGAAGACGACCCGCGCAATCCGGCCGTCATCGCCGACAACGTCGGTGACAACGTCGGCGACTGCGCCGGCATGGCGGCCGACCTGTTCGAGACCTACGCAGTCACGATCGTGGCGACGATGCTGCTCGCCGGCCTCACGATGACGGCGACGCTCGGCCACAACGCCGTGCTGTATCCGCTCGTGCTCGGCGCCGTCTCGATCATCGCCTCGATCGTCGGCACCTTCTTCGTGAAGGCGCGCGACGGCGGCAAGATCATGAACGCGCTCTATCGCGGCCTGATCGTGTCCGGCAACCGAGTACGCTCCCGTGCGTTACGTGGCAGCTGCTTCGCAGACCGGTCACGGCACCAACGTGATCGCCGGCCTTGCCATTTCCATGAAATCGACGGCGTTCCCTGTGCTCGCGATCTGCCTGGCCATCTGGGGCGCCTTCTCGCTCGCCGGCCTGTACGGCATTGCGATCGCAGCGACGGCCATGCTGTCGATGACGGGTGTGATCGTCGCGCTCGACGCCTATGGCCCGATCACCGACAATGGTGGTGGCATCGCCGAGATGGCGGGCCTGCCGAAGGAAGTGCGCAAGGTCACCGACGCACTCGACGCGGTCGGCAACACGACGAAGGCCGTCACCAAGGGTTACGCGATCGGCTCCGCCGGTCTCGCCGCGCTGGTCCTCTTCGCCGACTACACCAACAACCTGCAGATCGCCGGCAAGCTGGAAGTCTTCTCGCTGTCCGACCCGGCCGTGATCATCGGCCTGTTCATCGGCGGTCTGGTGCCTTACCTGTTCGGCGCGATGGCGATGGAAGCCGTGGGTCGTGCCGCGGGCTCGGTGGTCGTGGAAGTGCGCCGCCAGTTCAAGGAGATCCCGGGCATCATGGCCGGCACCGCGAAGCCTGACTATTCGCGCGCGGTGGACATGCTGACCAAGGCGGCGATCAAGGAAATGATCGTGCCGTCGCTGCTGCCGATCCTGGTGCCGGTGATCGTCGGCTT
>JAPLSF010000316.1 GCA_026398785.1 Pseudomonadota bacterium
CAGCCACCACACCGCCAAGCGCGAGAGCCCGAACATCGCCCACGGTGCGGCGAAGGGGATGCCGTTGTCGGTGCGGATCGCGGCGGGGAGGCCAAAGTCGCGGAACGTGCGCTCAAACACGGAGAAGGCGAACTTCGACTTCGTCGACTCGAGGCCTTCGCAGGTGAGGAGATAGCGTGAGCGGTAATCGGTGACGGTGAGCGGGTAGCAGTACTGCCGGTTGCCGAGCAGGAACTCGCCCTTGTAGTCGGCGCACCAGAGCTCGTTGGGCGCCAGCGCGGCGGTCAGCGGCGTGCCGCAGGCCTTGTAGCGGCGGCGCTTGCGCCGCTTGATGAGACCGTTGCGGTCGAGCGCGGCATGGATCGTGCTCACCGCAGGCGGTGGGATCATCGGGTACTCGCGGATCAGCTTGTCGCGGATCTTCGGTGCGCCCCAGGTCGGGTACTCCTTTTTGATCCCGAGGATCGCCCGCTCGACCTGGAACGGCAGCTTGTTGGCCTGCCGGTAGGGGGCCTTGCTGCGGTCGTGGAGGCCGTCCAGCCCGCACTCCTTGTACCGGTCGAAGATCTTGTAGCCAGTGACCCGGGAGATGCCGAACTCCCGGCACAGGGGCGCCATCTTCTCGCCTTCCAGCAGGCGGGCTACAAATCGGAGGCGTTCATCCATCGGCTTACACTCGTTCCAAGGCATCTGGGCGGACTCCCCCAAATGCGGAAACGTGTAAACCATGTGCTCGGAATAAACTGCAAGCTATCTGTCGATAAGCTCAACTTTCTGATTTGCATGCGGTTTCGGGCATCACCCGCGGACTATCTGCGTCCGAAAGGGCGCTTTTGGGCTGACCATCGGACTATCGGAAACTGGGCCTATGCGATCCGGGGAAGTTGGACCCGGCGCGACCCGGCGGGGGTTGGCGACAGAGATCGTACGGGTCCGGAAGGTAGCGGTTGCTTGCCGTCGATTGTCGACCTACTATGTAGTCCATATGAACTACTTCGATCGATTGTCGACCTACTATGTAGTCCATATGAACTACTTCGAAGGCTATCTGTGCTCGAGACCATTGTAGGCAGTGCCGCCGCTGAGAAGGTCTTGCTCTACCTCCAAAATTACGAGCAGGCATACGGCCGCGAAATCTCGGCGACATTCGAACTTTCAAACAGCCAGGTGCAGAAGCAACTGCTGAAGCTGGAGTCAGGAGGTCTGCTGGTCAGCCGTCGTATCGGAAGAACCCGGCTGTATCAGTGGAACCCGCGCAATCCTCTCGTTCCCTCTCTTCGGGCATTTCTCGCGGTTGCGCTCGATAGCCTCCCCGCCAACGAACAACAGCAATTCTTTCGCAAGCGGACCCGGCCGCGTCGGAGCGGCAAGGCGCTGTGATGCAGCTGAGCGCGACCTCGACGGTCGAAGAAGTCGCAGCGGTCGTTTCTGACGCTCTGACGTCGGCGGGAATCACTGCCGTGCTCTCAGGCGGCGCTGCCGTGCAAATCTATACGGGTGGACTGTATGAATCGCGCGACCTCGATTTTGTAGCCTCGGCAAGCCAACGCGACCTTGAGCGCGTACTGCAGCGATTTGGATTCTTGCGTCAGGCGGGTCGGCATTTCGTCCACGAGACATGTCCGTATACCCTCGAATTTCCACCATGGCCGTTGGCCGTCGGTAATGACCTGGTTCGCACTTGGGGTGAGCAATCGGTGGGTGATCTGCGAATCCAGATCCTGACGCCAACCCAGTGTGTCATGGACCGGCTTGCCGCTTTCTATCACTGGCGTGACCGTCAGGCCCTGGATCAAGCTGCGTTGGTAGGCTCTCTGCACTCGGTAGACATTGATGAGATCGAACGCTGGTCGGCCAGGGAGGGCCAGTCCGCCGCCTACAAGGAGTTTGCCGTCCGGCTGAAAGCAACTCGGATTTGCGATTGAGCCTCTGTCCTCCGCGACCAACGTGGATGGTGTCGCCCGGGCGGTGACGTCCGACAACGACTCGCACGGCAACCGAATTCGCATCACGCATCCGGGCGGTGCGTTGTTCGAGTTGTGCTTCGCAAATATTGGATCCGGGACGAACTGAGCCCGTTGCGGGACCTTCGCCGGCCTGTGGCATGATCGTGGCGTGATCGTGTTGGCTCGAATCGTCCTTCGGTTATTTGCCGACCTGGCCGGCCTCGTTGTGTTGTCGCTCGTCGCTTGCCCGGCTCTTCGATTCAGGTGTGCAGTCTGCGGCACCACTGACCCGCCATCGGATCGGCGAGCCCCTCGGGGTGCGAGTCGGATCGGTGCCGGTTGGCTTGCATCACGAATATCTGCTGGCGCCCGCGTTGGCGTGATGGAGCAATTGCGGAGCACAATCGAATCGTGATGAAAAAGCGCCTACAGATCGCGAAGGTAAGAACCCGGTCGACACCACACGGCGGCGAGCTGCGCCGCGACGCCGAGGAAGTCGTCGCCGCCGA
>JAPLSF010000062.1 GCA_026398785.1 Pseudomonadota bacterium
CGACGTCCTGGAGGTGGTCGATGGCCTCGCAGGTGGCCAGCGCCCCTGCCAGCGTCGTGTAGTAGGTCACTTTGCGGGCCACAGCCTCGCGCCGAATCGAGTTGGACTCGCGCACGGCCTGCTTGCCCTCGGTCGTGTTCACGATGAGGCTGAACTCGTCGTTCTTGATCATGTCGACGATGTGCGGCCGGCCCTCGCGAACCTTGTTGGCGCGCCGGCATTCGATGCCGTTCGCTTCCAGCACGTCGGCCGTTCCCTGGGTCGCCACGATCTCGAAGCCCTGGGCGCGCAGGCGTTTGCCGAGTTCGACCGCGCCCGGCTTGTCGCGCTCACGGACGCTGATCAGGCAGACGCCGCGGGTGGGCAACGTCACGCCCGACGCCGCCTGCGCCTTGGCGTAGGCCTCGCCGAAGCTGCGGCCGGTGCCCATGACCTCGCCCGTCGACTTCATTTCCGGGCCCAGGATGGGGTCGGCGTCCGGGAACTTGCCGAACGGGAACACCGCTTCCTTGACCGAGAAATACTTCGGGATGCGCTCGCGCGTCAGGTTGAGTTCGACGAGCGTGCGTCCGGTCATGACACGCGCGCCCGCCTTCGCCATCGCCACACCGGTCGCCTTCGAGACGAAGGGCGCCGTGCGCGAGGCGCGCGGGTTCACTTCGAGCACGTAGACCACGCCGTTCTGGATGGCGAACTGGACGTTCATCAGGCCGATGACGTTGAGCGCGAGCGCCATGCGGCGCGTCTGCTCGCGGATCTGGTCCTGCAGTTCCTTGCTCAGGCTGCTGGGCGGCAGCGAGCAACCGGAGTCGCCCGAGTGCACGCCGGCCTGCTCGATGTGCTCCATGATGCCGCCGACGTAGACGTCCTTGCCGTCGCAAATCGCGTCGACGTCGACTTCGATCGCAAGGTCGAGGAAGCGGTCGAGCAACACCGGGCTGTCGTTCGATACCTGCACCGCCGTGTTCATGTAGACGCGCAGGTCGTCCTCGCTGAACACGACTTCCATGGCGCGGCCGCCGAGCACGTAGCTCGGGCGCACGACGAGCGGGAAGCCGACTTCCGCCGCCAGGCGCACGGCCTCGTCTTCGGTGCGCGCCGTGCGATTCGGCGGCTGTCGCAGCTGCAGCTTCTCGACGAGTTGCTGGAAACGCTCACGGTCTTCCGCGATGTCGATCGAGTCGGGACTGGTGCCGATGATCGGCACGCCCGCCGCTTCCAGCGCCTTGGCGAGTTTGAGCGGCGTCTGGCCGCCGTACTGCACGATCACGCCGAACGGTTTCTCGACGTGCATGATTTCCATGACGTCTTCGAGCGTGAGCGGCTCGAAATAGAGGCGGTCGGAGGTGTCGTAGTCGGTCGAGACCGTCTCCGGGTTGCAGTTGACCATGATGGTCTCGAACCCGTCTTCGCGCAGCGCGAGCGCCGCATGCACGCAGCAGTAGTCGAACTCGATGCCCTGGCCGATACGGTTGGGCCCGCCACCGAGGATCACGATCTTGCGCTTGGTCGTAGGCCTGGATTCGCACTCGTCCTCGTACGTGGAATACATGTACGCGGTGGACGTCGCGAATTCGGCGGCGCAGGTATCGACACGCTTGAACACGGGACGGACGCCGAGTGCGCGACGGTGCGTACTCACGTCCGCCTCGGGAACGCCGATCAGCTTCGCGATGCGGCTGTCGGCGAAGCCCTTGCGCTTCAGCGCGCGCACGCGGGGTTGATCGAGCGCCGGCTTGCCGCCAGCGGCGATTGCGCGCTCTTCGTTGACGATGTCCTCGAGTTGCGCGAGGAACCACGGATCGATGCGAGAAGCCTTGTGGACTTCGGCCAGCGTGAGGCCGGCGCGGAACGCGTCACCGACGTAGCGCAGGCGATCCGGACCCGGCATGCGCAATTCTTCGAGCAGCGCATTGCGCGCATCGTCGTCGACGAGCGGCAGCGTCGCGATCGGCGTCAGGCCGTCGATACCGGTCTCGAGGCCGCGCAGCGCCTTCTGCAGCGACTCCTGGAACGTGCGGCCCATCGCCATGACCTCGCCCACCGACTTCATCTGCGTCGTGAGTCGCTTATTGGCGCCCGGGAATTTCTCGAACGTGAAGCGCGGAATCTTGGTGACCACGTAATCGATCGTCGGCTCGAACGACGCCGGCGTGGCGCCGCCGGTGATGTCGTTGCGCAGCTCGTCGAGCGTGTAGCCGATGGCCAGCTTCGCCGCGACCTTGGCGATCGGGAAGCCGGTGGCCTTCGACGCCAGTGCCGACGAGCGCGACACGCGCGGGTTCATCTCGATGACGAGCAGGCGACCGTCGGTGGGGCTGATGGCGAACTGCACGTTCGAGCCGCCGCATTCCACGCCGATCTTGCGCAGGACCGCGATCGACGCGTCGCGCATCAGCTGGTATTCCTTGTCCGTCAGCGTCTGCGCGGGCGCGACGGTGATCGAGTCACCCGTGTGCACGCCCATCGGATCGAGGTTCTCGATGGCGCAGATGATGATGCAGTTGTCCGCCTTGTCGCGGACCACTTCCATCTCGAATTCCTTCCAGCCGATCACCGATTCCTCGAGCAGCACTTCGCTGGTCGGGGACGCGTCGAGCCCGCGTGCCACGATCTGCTCGAACTCCTCGCGGTTGTAAGCGATGCCGCCGCCGCTGCCGCCGAGCGTGAACGAGGGGCGGATGACCGTCGGGAAGC
>JAPLSF010000223.1 GCA_026398785.1 Pseudomonadota bacterium
CAAGCTCTACACGGTTTACTCGCCGCCGAATCACCGCGAACGCGTCGTGCACCACACCCGCGCCGACGCAGAGGTCGACGACGAGCACTTCGACGGCAAGACCTCGGAGTAAGCCGAGGAATCCACACTCGCGTCAGGCGCCTGAGCTGGCCCCGGCAGCGCCGAACAGTACGTAGCCGCACGCGCCACTCTTGGCGCGGTACATCGCCGTATCGGCGTTCCTGACGAGCTGGTCGGCCGTCGTGCCGTCGCCCGGGTACATGGCAATACCGATGCTCGCGCGAACGATCAGGTCACGCCCCCCCACCGCGATCGCCTGGGCAATGTCGCCCAACACCGCGACGGCCTTGCGTTCAACATCAGTCCTGCCCTTCGGGTTGACCAGCAGGTACAGGAACTCGTCACCGCCATTGCGGCAGACCGTGTCTTCATCTCGCGCATACTGCGAGAGACGGCTGGCGATCTCCCTGAGGACGAGATCTCCCGCGGCGTGGCCGTGATCGTCGTTGATGTTCTTGAAGCGATCGAGGTCGAGGAACATCACCGCCAGGATCCAACCGTGCCGCTCAGCCAGCGAGATTCCCTGCGCGAGGCGATCATCGAACAGGACACGGTTGGGCAGTCCCGTTGCCGAGTCATGCAGCGCACGCGACGTCGCGTGCCTTTCGTCCTCCTGCGCGGTCAACAACGCTGTCTCTGCTTCCACCAGGGCTGCGCGCGACCGGGTCAACGCGACCTCGACCTGCTTGATGTCGGCGATGCCCCGGGCCAGGGTGGCGGTGACTTCATCCAGGTCGTCGGCACACTCCTGCACCGTGGCTTCAACGACCTGACTGTCCTGCAACGCCTTGTCGGCGGACAGCGTCGTCGCGCCATCGGCGATCTCCTGCTGTACCGCCTCGTTCTTCAACGCCAGGTCTTCCGCGCACGCCTCGACCTTTGCCTTTACGTCATGGCTTTGCTCGAGTGCCTGCTCCAATGCCGCGGGCGGATCAGAAGTCATGCAGCGGCCTCGACCGGACGGTCGAACCGGCGTGCGGCCTCGTGCCAGTTGGCGACCTGCCACCAGCAGTCCACGTAGTCGGCGCGCTTCTGTTGGTGCTTCAGGTAATACGCGTGTTCCCAGACGTCACAAACGAGCAGCACCGTCTGATGCGTGCCGAGCACGCAATGGTGATCGGGCATTGCCAGCACCTCCAGCGCGTTCTTCCTGGAGTCGGCAACCAGGAACACCCAGCCTGAAGCGAAATGCCCGGTCGCTACTTCACGGAACTTCGCGTGAAAGGCGTCGAGTGATCCAAAGTTGTCCAGCAGCGCCTCAAGCAGCGCGCCCGTGGGCGTGCCCTTGCCGGGTACCCCGATCAGGCTCCAGAACAATGCGTGATTGAGATGCCCGCCACCGTCGTTCCGCACCGCGGTCCGGATGCCCGACGGAATGCGGTTCAGGTTCCGCAGCAGGTACTCGATGGTCTTGTCGTGAAGTTCCGGATGGTCCTTCAGTGCGGCGTTCAGCCGTTCGACATAGACGCGATGATGCTCGTCATGGTGAATGCTAATCGTGCGCGCATCGAAATGCGGCTCGAGAGCGTCCGGCGCATACGGCAGCGAGGGAAGCTGAAAAGGATAGGTCTGGGTTGTCATGCTTGGATTCTCCCGCGGGTGCCGTCGACTGCAGTCGGACGGCGTGGTGTTGCTCTCATCCAAGGACGGCGCGCACCCGGTGCGTCACCCCGTCGTCGACCAGCGGAACGACCCCTGGCCGCGGCGCGAGTTCGGCGCCGTCGAGTTGCAGCGTGACGAGTCCTTTGTTGACTCCTAACGGATTCTCGAACGCGATCTCGTAGCGGGTTCCACGGTAGCGAAGACTGACGTGGAATTCAGCCCAGATCCGCGGCACGCAGGGATCGAGCAGCAGCGTCGCGCCACGCATGCGACAACCGAGGATCCATTCCAGGCCTGCGCGATACATCCAGGCGGCTGAGCCCGTGTACCAGGTCCAGCCGCCGCGCCCGACGTGCGGCGCCTCCGAATAGACGTCGGCCGCCACGACGTAAGGCTCGACCTTGTAACGCACTACGTCGTCGTGCGTGAGCGCGTGATTGATCGGGTTCAGCATTGCAAACAGTTCACCGGCCTTGTCGCCGTCACCGAGTTGCGCGAACGCGATCACGGCCCATGCGGCAGCGTGCGTGTACTGGCCGCCGTTTTCGCGGATGCCCGGCGGGTAGGCCTGGATGTAGCCGGGATCCGGCGCAGAGTGGTTGAACGGGGGTGTCAGCAGCAGGGCCAGTCGGTCTTCACGGTGTAGCAGATGCCGATCGAGAGAGACCATCGCTTGCACTGCCCTGTCCCGTTCCGCGGCACCGGACAGCACACCCCACGACTGTGCGATCGAGTCGATGCGGCACTCTTCATTCGCAGCGGATCCCATCGCTGTGCCGTCGTCGAAGTAGGCGCGTCGATACCAATCGCCGTCCCAGCCGTGTTCCTCGAGCGACGACCGCAAGGCGGCCGCGTGTGCACGCCAGATCGCAGCTCGGCCATGCTCACCCCGTGCCTCGGCCAGCGGCACGAATGCCGACAACACGAAGTGCAGGAACCATCCCAGCCAGACGCTCTCGCCGCGTCCCGCGGCGCCGACGTCGTTCATGCCGTCGTTCCAGTCACCGGTCCCGATCAGCGGCAGGCCGTGTGACCCGACGGCAAGGCTGCCGTCCAGTCCACGCGCGCAATGTTCGAACAGCGTCGCCGACTGCTCGCTGGCGGTGGGCAGGAAAAAGTTGTCGGCTTCGCCAGGCTGCAAGGCCGGCCCGTCCAGGAACGGGACGATCTCGTCGAGAACGCCTGCGTCGGTTGTCGTCTCGACGTAGTGTGCGACGCAATAGCCGAGCCAGACACGATCGTCGGAGACACGGGTGCGCACGCCGCGTCCCGTTTTCGGCAACCACCAATGCTGCACATCTCCCTCGAGGAATTGCCGGCCTGCGGCTCGCAACAAGTGCTCGCGTGCGAGGGCGGGTTTCGCGAGGATGAGTGCCATCGTGTCCTGCAGCTGATCGCGGAAGCCGTAGGCGCCGCTCGCCTGGTAAAATGCACTGCGGGCCCACAGGCGGCACGCGAGCACCTGATACAGCAGCCAGCCGTTCAGCATGACGTCGAACGCGCGGTCCGGCGTCCGCACAGTGACCGTGTCGAGCACGGCGCCCCATTCCGCCCGCACGGACTGCAGGGCGACGTCCACGTCCTCAGTGCGCCAGCGCGCGATCATTGCCTGGGCAGCTTGCGCGGTGTCTGCCTCACCCAGCAGCCACACGAGATCTACGGACGAGTGCGCGGCGAGTACGACGGAGGCCTGCAGTGCGCCGCAGGGGTCGAGGCCCGCGCCGGTTCGGCCGGATAGCCTCACTCCTGTCGCGAGGCCCGCGGGCCGCTCGAGCGTGCCGTTGCGCCCGATGAACTCCATCCGGTTGCCAGTCCACGCAGTCTGCAGACCGCCAAGATCGGTGAACGCAACGCGAGAGTCGGTGCCGCCCCAGGGGTTGCGTGCCAGCATGCCGCCGGTGACCGGATCGATCTCCGTCGCGACGAAAGGCGCAGTGCTGTTGCGCGACGGGCCGAGCACCCATTCCACGTAGGACGTCAGCGTCAGGCGACGCGTTCGACCCGAAAGATTGCGGATCCGCAGGCGCGACACCTTGACCGACTCGTCACCGGGAACGAACTGCAGCAGGTCGAGCGCGATGTCGGCACGTGTATGCTCGAAGCGGCTGTATCCCCGCCCGTGCCGGGCCACATAGTCGCCACTTGCCTTGCGGACCGGCAGTGCCGTCGGCCCGAACAGCAGGCCGGAATCGTCGTCACGAACATAGAGGGCTTCTCCCGAACGATCGCCGACCGGATCGTTCGACCAGGGCGTGAGTCGATTTTCACGACTGTTGCCAGCCCAGGTGCAGCCGCTGCCATCCGCCGACACCTGGAATCCGAATCCGGCATTGGCAATCACATTGACCCAGGGCGCGGGCGTACGTTCCCCGTCGCGCAGCACCGTCACGTATTCCTCGCCGTCGGGCGTAAAGCCACCGAGCCCGTTGAAGAACTCGAGCGTCGGCAGGTCGGGCGAGGCATCCGTCGAATCGCGGCGTGAGCGCACGACTGCAACCGGCGGCGGTGCGGACGCCGGCTCCTGCTCCAGCCGGTCGAGCTGTTCCGCGAGGCTGCCGTGGCGACTGAGCAGCACGGCGCCCGCCGCAGCGAGCAAGGCCAGGCGCGTTTCGCCCGGGATGATGTCCGAGCGCAGGATGAACACACCGCCGCGCACCGACTCACCGTGGATCTTCGCCCGTGACAGGCCGGCGCGGGTCAGCGTTTCCAGCGCCGACTGCAGGTCCTGCACATAAGACGACGAACGCTCGTTCAGGATCACGACATCGACGTTCAGCTGCTTCAGGCGCCAGTACTCGAACGCACGCAGCAGCTGTCGTACGATGCCGAGATCGTCCGTGTCATCGATGCGAATGAGCACGATCGGCAGCTCGCCCGAGATGCCATGGGCCCAGAGCGCCGGCTGTCCGCCGTTGCGACGCCGAAGCACGTCGGACGACGGCCGCAGCGCTGGATCCTTGTAAAGCAGGTGGCCGGCCAGGCGCTGGAAGAGCATTGCCTCGTCCGGGGCGATCCCCAGGTGGTGCAGCTCCACCTGACCCTGCGTCCAGGCGAGCGTCACGGCGCGGTCGAAGGCCGGCACGTCCCGGTGCTGGTCCACGAGATCCAGCACTTCTTCACGCGACGGCGCGACCAGCGTCCAGAACGCGACGCGCGCCGTGGCGCCCGGCGCCAGTCGCACACAGCGCGTGAGACTGAAAATCGGATCGAGCACCGTTCCCACCTTGCCCGTCGCGGGGGCATGGCCTGCAAGGGCGACGGGCGCGCGCACTTGTCGACCGCGGCCCACGAAGCTCGCGCGATCCGTTTCGAAGCGACCGGACCCGACGGCATCGCCCTCGACGACCGCGAGATGCGCAGCCCAGGCGGCTGGCTCCTGCGGTGAGCGACGGCGGCGTGTCGCCAGCAGCGCGCCGATCGCAGGCAGGTGTTCGGTCTGCACGAAGAGCTTGGAGAACGCCGGATGCGCCTCGTCGGCAGCGCGTGGAGCCAGCACGACTTCCGCATAGGAAGTGACTTCGATCGTCCGGACGCGATCACTCATGTTCGCGAGACTGACGCGGCGCACCTCGGCGTCGCACTCGGCCGACACGACCACGTCGAGTGTCGACGTCAGGTCGCCGTCACGACGGACGAACTCGGCCCGATGCTCGCTGAACGTAACCTCGTAGGCGTCCGGTTCGACTCCCGTCGGTTGATACCCAGCGGACCAGACCTTGCCGTCGTCGACGTCGCGCAGGAAGAGGTACGACCCCGAGGCGTCACAAGTGGCGTCGGCCGCCCAGCGCGTGACCGCGAGATCGTGCCACTGGCTGTAGCCGGACCCGGCGGCCGTCAGCATCACGGCGTAGTGACCGTTCGATAGCACCCGCGTCCGCGGCGTCGCATGGTGCGGCGTGTCGATCGTACGAGGGAGCACCGGCATGACGTCGTCGGACCACTCGGAGATACCGCTCTCCGGAAGGCTCTCGATGGGGGCCGACACGTCACGCGGCGTCCGTTCCTGCAGCAGCAGTTCGGTCGCCTTGATGCGGGGCTCCGCGTGGAATCGCTTGCGCATCACGCCATCGAGCAGCGTGTTGGCGAGCGCCACGATCGTCATTCCCTGGTGATGCGCCATGTAGGCACGCACGATGGCAAACGTCTCGCCGGCCTGCAGGCGTCGCTCGGTATAGTCCAGCGCCTCGTAGAAACCATACAGGCCCCGCGCATTGATGCGCTCCAGCCGCGCGAAATTGAGGATGGCCGCGTGTGGCCTGACCATAGCGGCCAACGCGGTCGCGTATGGAGCGACGACGGTGTTCTCGCTGAGCCCGCGTTTCAGGCCAAGTCCAGGCACGCCGAAGCTCGAGTACTGATAAGTGCGCTCGAGGTCACGTGCGTTGTAGGCCGACTCCGAGATCCCCCAGGGCACACCGAGCTTCTTGCCGTACGCCCGCTGACGATCGACCACGAGATGACTGGTCTGCTCGAGCAGGCTGCCGGCAGGCGCGCGCATGACGAGAGACGGCATCAGGTATTCGAACATCGAGCCGGACCACGAGACGAGCGCTGCGCCATGACGAACGCGGACCACGGCACGTCCGAGGCGGAACCAGTGCCGCGCGGGGACGTCGCCGTTCGCGATCGCGACGAAGCTCGCCAGCCGCGCCTCGGACGCAAGCAAGTCGTAACAGTTGGGATCGAGGCTGCCCTCGAGGATGCGGTAGCCAATCGACAGCAGCTTGCGTTCGTGATCAAAGAGAAAGTCGAAGCGCATCGCGGCGGCCATGCGGCGCGATGTCGCTGCGATCGTCCCAAGACGCTGCGACAATGAATCGGCATCCGCCGCGGACGTAGGTACCAGGTCGCGCAGGTGACTTTCGATCGTGTGGAGCGTGGCCTCGGCCCACGCGGTCGCCTCTGCGCCACCTCCGTCGCCACCCTCGGCGGCCAACTGCGCGATCAGTGCGACGACCGCGCTGATCCGGGTCGCCAGCGCGTCCAGGCTCGCGGCGAGCGGTGCGGGCCTCGGCGTCCGGTAAGACAAGTCGGTGCGGAGTGCTGCGATTGCTGCGACGAGCCGCGCGTCGGCAGTCGTCCCGAGCGAATCGCTGACCAGTGCCAGCCCGTCGCCAATCCCGGCGAGGATCTGCGCAGCGTCGACGGACCCGCTCCCCATTCCATCGCAGGCATTCGCCAGCGTGAGAAGGTGTGCGGCCAGATTGCCGCTGTCCACGGACGAGACGTACCGTGGCTCGAGTGGCCGCAAGTCCTGCGTGTCGTACCAGTTGAAGAAGTGCCCGTTGCACTGTTCGAGTCGGCTCATGGTCGCGAGCGTCGACTCGAGCCGCTCGACGGCGCCGACGGTCCCGGCCCAGCCGAGATCGCGTGCCGAGACGATCGACAGCAGGTACAGGCCCATGTTGGTGGGTGAAGTGCGGTGGGCCAGCACCGGCCACGGCTCCTCCTGGAAGTTGTCGGGCGGCAGCATGTTGTCGGCGGGCGTCACGAATGTGTCGAAGTAGTGCCAGGCGCGGCGGGCGACGAGGCGCAGCGCATGCGAATCGACATCGGACACGGGCTGCGATTCAGCCACACGCGACGGCTGGCTTACCCAGCACGCCATGAGGGGTGACGTCAGCCACAGCAGCGTGAACGGCACCGCGAACAGCATGCTGGCCTGTCCCGCCACCACGAGCCCGAGCACCACCATGCTGATGACGAACGCGCCGGCCATCAGCCGGTAGTGGCCGGCCACGTCCAGTCGCTTGCTGTTCTGCTCCTGCGCCGTGACCCATTCGAGCAGATTGCGTCGGCTGACGAACAAACGGTATAGCGTCCGCCCGATTGCATCGCACATCAACCAGGCCTGGTGCGGCAACAACGACAGCGTCAGCGCCGTCCTGGTCGCAGCTAGCTGTGCATCGGCCGCGACCGCCCGGACATGGCTCAGCAATGCGATGCCGCTGTGACGCGGCACGAGACCGGCCAGCAATGGCGGCAGGTTTGGAATCGCGAGCATTGCGACGACGAATGCCGTCCAGAGCGCTGCGTACGGCAGCGGCAGTGTCC
>JAPLSF010000178.1 GCA_026398785.1 Pseudomonadota bacterium
GCTGCGCATCGTCGCGGCCACCGACCAGATCGAAGCGCTCGTGGCGCAGGTCCAGGCGATCCAGTCCGAGCCGCCGCCACTGTTCGAAGGCTTGAGCGTGGACGGACGGCGTGCCGTCAACGTCGCGGTCATCGGCTACGCCGAACTGCTGTACGACCGATTGGCCCCGGGTGGCCTGGCGGAGCTCGCGCGCCAGAGCACCCTGAAGCGGGTGTTCGACGCGAATTACGGCACGCCGCAGGAATGCCAGGCGCTGATGCACAATGCGTCGCAGGCAGTCGCCGACGTCGAGCGCATGAGCGAAGACCTGGCCGAGATCAAGCGGCGCTCCGATCGACTGCGCAGTTCCGCCGTCTATCGCAGCCCGGAAGAAACGGTGCCGAACGCGGATTCCATCGCGCCAGCCGACGTTAGTTCAGGCACGCGACGCACGGCACCCAACATCCTGCTCGACGAGTACTGGGAAATCTACAGCGCCCTGGTCCGGTGAGCCCGCCGGTCCAGGGATGGGGTCGCCGGCCTCAGATCCCGGGTTCTGCCTGCGGCGAGCCGGCTGGGGGCGCTTCTGCAGCGGACGGTGCACGGGTAAAGACGCGCTTGCGCCACAGGTTCAGGTCGTCGAACCAGACGTAGAACATCGGCACGATGATCAGCGATACGATGGCCGAGAACGCGAGGCCACCGATGACGGCGCGCGCCAGCGGGTAGTACGCGGGGCCCTCGCCACCACCACCCACCTGCGCGTCGCCGATCGCGAGCGGCAGCATGCCGAGCAGCGTCGTGAGCGTCGTCATCATGATCGGGCGCAGACGGTCGCGTCCTGCCTGCAGGATCGCTGCGTGCCGCGGCATGCCGGCGTGGCGCAGGTCGATCACGTGCGCGATCAGCACGATGCCGATGTTCACCACTACGCCCATCAGCACCATGAATCCGATCATCGCCATCATCGTGATGGTGGTGCCGGTGAGCGTGAGGAACCAGATCGATCCCACGATGGCGAAGACGATCGAGGTGATGATCGAGAGCGGGTAGAGCGCGGATTCGAACAGCGACGCCATTACCAGGAAGATCAGCACCACCGCGAGCAGCATGTTCTGCGCCATGGTCTGGATGGCCTTGTCGTTCTCCTCGAAGCCGCGGCCGAACTTCCAGGTGTAGCCTGCCGGCAGCGCATAGGCCGCCATCACAGGCTCGACACGCTTGCGCACCTCGTCCATGGTCGTGCCTTTGGCCAGGTTCGCGCTTATCACGACGGTCGTGAGGCGATTGAGGCGCTGGATCTCGCGGTCGCTCGGCTTCACGACGAATTCGGCGACTGCGCCCAGGTCGGTGCGTGAGCCGTCGGGCAGCATCACCGGCACGCGGGCCAGGTCCTCGACCGACTGGCGGTCGGATTCGCGGAAGGCGAGCCGCATCGTGAGTTCACGCTCGGACGTGCGCAGTTCGGGCAGGCGGTCGCCGCGCATGGCGCCCGCGACGGTCATGGCGACGTCCTGCGTGGTGAGACCGAGTTGCGAGGCGCGGTCGCGGTTCACGATCACCTGCACTTCCTGTTCACCCGTGCCGGCTTCGGAACGTACGGCCTCGAGCCCCGGCACCGACGACAGCCGGTGTGCAACCTCGCGCGATATGCCTGCGAGACGCTCCGTCGATTCGCCGGCAAGCTGCAAGCTGAACGACGAGGAGCCGCTCATGCTGTCGTCGAAGGTGAAGCTGGGCTTGCCGATGATAATCTCCGGCATGTCCTTCATCACGAGATCCATGACTTTCTGCGCCGGGACCTTCGCGTCATCCTTGGACGTCAGGTAGAGCCGGGTGCTGGCCTGATCGTTCTGCCAGTACGAGTAGAACGTGTCGATGTCGAACTTGTCCTTGTTCGCGGCGAGGTACGCCTCCACGCGCCGCACCGACTGCTCGACGCGCTGCATCGGGTGCGAGCCCTCGAGGTGGTAGTTGATCATCAGCACGCGGCTCGCTTCCTGGGGGAATGGGTCCACCTTGGTCAGCTTGAGCATGAACAGCGGCACGGGCGAGACGACGATCAGGACCGTGATCAGCGCCATCCACTTGCGATGGGTGAGAGCCCAGTTGAGGGCTTTCTCGTAGCGATCCTGGAGCCGGCCGAACCACGATCCCGCCTTGACCGGCGGGGGCGGCGACATGCGCGCGGCCAGCATCGGCAGCAGCGTCTGCGCGAGCACCAGCGACGCGAGCATCGCGACGATGATCGGCACCGCGACGTGCACCAGGAAGATCGACATCTGGTTGCGCTCGCCGAAGACGAGCGGCAGGAAGACGATGATCATCGAGAACGTGCCGGCGAGCGTCGCCACGCCGACTTCCTTCACGCCCGCGAGCGTGGATTCGAGCGGATGCCCCGGATGCAGCTGCCGGTGCCGGAAGATGCTCTCGGTGATCACCACCGAGTTGTCGACCAGCATGCCGATGGCGAGCAGCATGCCCATCATCGTCAGGATGTTGAGCGTGAACCCGAGGAAGTACATCGCGGCGAGCGTGACCAGCAGCGAGGCCGGCACCGCGAGGCTGACGATCACCGTGGTCGGCAGGTGCCGCAGGAAGAACAGCAGCATGAAGAAGCTGAGCACCGCGCCGATCAGGCCCGCCTTGCGCAGCTCGCCCAGCGAGTCGCGGATGCTGTCGGCCTGGTTGCCGACGACCAGGATCTGGATGCCCTGGAACTGCGGCAGGTCACGGGCCTTCTCGATGGCTTCGAGCACGCGGTCTGCGACGTCGACGACGTTGGCCTGTGTCGCCTTGAACACGTCGATGCCCACGGCCGGCCGGCCTTCCATGCGACGGCCCACCGTGAGTTCCGGCGAGACGAGCTCGACCTGCGCTATGTCCCCGAGCCGCACGCCGGGGGAGAGCAGCAGGTTGCGCACGTCGTCGATGCTGTTGAATTCACCGATCGGTCGTACGGTGAAGCGCGAGTTGTTCTCCGTTATCTCGCCCGCGCTCACCGAGAAATTGCTCTGCTCGAGCAGGGTGCGGAGCTGGCGCACGTCGACGCTGTAGGCGGCGAGCCGGGTGGGATCGACGAGGATGCGCACCTCGCGTGGCTGCACGCCCTGCAGTTCCACGCGCGCGACGCCCTCGATGCGCTCGATCGGCCGCTGCAGGTATTTCTCCAGCATCTCGTACTGGTCGGTCAGGTCCTTGTCGGACGAGATGCGGATCACCGCCACCGGCTGGTCGCCGGCGCTGAAGGCGAACATCAGCAGCCGGTCCGCGCCCACCGGCAGCTGCGGCCGGATCGAATCGAGCTTCGTGCGCACCTCAAATGCGGCGGCGTCCACGTCGCGATCCCAGTCGAACAGCACGGTGAAGGTGGCCTGGTCCGACTGCGCGCTGGCCTGGATCTCCTTGATGCCGGACAACGTCGCGAGTGCCTCCTCGATCGGGCGCACGACGAGTTCCTCCATTTCCTCCGGAGTCGAGCCCGCGTACGGCACGACGATGCGCATGCCTGGGAACGAGATGTCCGGCATGGCCTCGAGCCGCAGCAGCTTGCCGGAGATCAGGCCCACGGCGAGCAGCGCGAGCGCCGCCATGACGGTGGTCACGGGGCGGGCGAGGGCGACCTTCGTGTGCAGCATGGGCGACGAATCCTCAGCCAGCGGCGGCTTCTGCGGCGGCGGGTCCCGGGGCATCGGTCAGCGGTTGCTTCGCGACGAACTGCTTGCGGTCCATCACGGAGTAAACCACCGGAATCACGAGCAGGGTCAGGAAGGTCGTGAGCAGCACGCCGCCGATCACGGTGATCGCCATCGGCGCACGGACCTCGGCGCCTTCGCCGATGCCGAGCGCCATCGGCATCAGGCCGAGGATGGTCGTGAGCTTGGTGATCAGGATCGGGCGCAGGCGCAGCTTGCCGCCTTCGACGATCGCCTCGAGCTTCGGCATGCCGCCCGCTCGCAGCTGGTTGACCGCGTCGATCAGCACGATCGACTGGTTGACGACGATGCCCGCCAGCATGATCAGGCCGATGTAGGCGACGACGTTGACCGTCGTGCCCGTGAGCCACAGCGCCCAGACCGCGCCGATCAGCGCGAGCGGGATGGTGAGCAGGATCACGAACGGGTGGATCAGCGATTCGAACTGCGAGGCCATTACCAGGTAGACCAGGAAGATGGCGAGGACCAGCACGAACTGCAGCGACTTGAACGAGGCGGTCATTTCCTCGCTCTGGCCCGACAGGAACGCAGTCGTGCCCACCGGCAGCTCGACCTTCTTCACGATCGAGTCGAGCGAGGCAACGGCCGAGCCCAGGTCGCCGTGCGCGAGATTCGCCGAGATCAATGCCACGCGCTCCTGGCCGACGCGGCGCACTTCGGCCGGGCCCATCGCCAGTTTGACTTCGGCGACAGAACCGAGCGTCACCGGGAAGTCGCTGCCTGGGTTCACGATCAGGTTGCGCACCTCTTCGATCGAGGCCGCGCGCGAATCGACGCTGCGCACCAGTACGTCGATCTGCTTGTCGCGAAGCTTGTAGCGCGTCGCCACTTCACCGCGCACGCTGTTGACGACACGGTTCGCGATGTCGCGGACGACGAGGTTCAGCTGGGTCGCACGTTCCTGGTCGAAGATGATCTGGATCTCGGGATTGCCAGCTTCGACCGTGGTCTTGACGTCCGCAAAGCGGGCATCCTTGAGCATCTCCTGGCGTACGCGTTCGGCAGCCACGCCGAGGCGGTCGAGGTCGTAACCCGACACCACGACTTCGAGCGGGGTCGCCATGCTGAAGAGCGCAGGGCGGCTGAAGCGGTACTGCAGCCCCGGCATCTGCTCGAGGTCCTTGCGCATGCCGGCCATCGCTGCTTCCTCGTCCTCACGGCCCGCACCCGCTTGCAGCGTGATGCTGAGCCGACCGGTGTTTTCGCCGGCGTCGACCGGGTTGGCGTCGAGCCGGTTGCCCGTGCCCGCGACGCTGTACGCGAGGGCGACGTTGCCGAGGGAATCGCTCGCGCGCTGCGCGGCCTGCACCGAGCGGTCTGTCTGCTCGAGCGGCGTGCCCGGCGGCAGGCGCAGGTCGACGTTGAATTCGCCCTGTGACATCTGCGGGATCAGTTCCGTGCCGAGTCGCGGCAGGACCAGGACCATCGTCAGTACGAAGACCGCGACGGCAGTTCCGATCACCTTGCCCGGATTGGCCAGCGCCCAGGTGATGGCGCCAGGGTACTTGCGGTCGGCCCAGCGGTTGACGGATTGCGTGACGTTGACGAGCGGGCTCAGCGCCAGCTTGCAGCCGTTCGAGATCCACCCGCCGACGCGCGCGATGCCGTCGCGCGCGATGCGCAGTCCATGTCCGACTCGTCCCAGCGGTTGCGGCTCGATGGGTGCGGTGGCTGCGGCCGTGGCCGCACGGGCGCGACCCGCGGCCAGCATCGGCACCAGTGTCAGTGCGACCAGCAGCGAGAAGCTCAGCGCAAAGGCGACCGTCAACGACTGGTCCTTGAACAGCTGGCCCGCGATGCCGGTGATGAAGATCATCGGCGCGAAGACCGCGACCGACGTCAGCGTGGCCGCGAACACGGCGGTGGCGACCTCGGCCGTGCCGCGCCGGGCGGCCTCGACCCGCGTCATGCCCTTCTCGTGGTTGCGCACGATGCTCTCGAGCACCACGACCGCGTTGTCGACGAGCATGCCGACCGCGAGCGCGATGCCGCCGAGCGACATGATGTTGAGGGTGATGTCGAACGCGTACATCAGCACGAACGTGCCGAGCACCGACACCGGGATCGCGATGCTGCTGATGAGCGTGGCGCGCGCGTCGCGCAGGAACGCGTACAGCACGAGGATCGCGAGCAGGCCGCCGATGAGCGCCGAGGTCTTCACTTCGCTGATCGCCGCGGCGATGAACGTGGACTGGTCGTAGACCTGCTGCAGCCTGGTGCCCTCGGGCAGGCTCTTCTCGAGTTCCTTGATGCGGGCCCGCACGCCGTTGGCGAGCGCCACGGTGTTGGCGTCGCCTTCCTTGTAGACGGCGAGTTCGATCGACTCCTTGCCGTTGACGCGCGTGATCGCCTCGCGGTCCTTGTAGCCGCGGGTGACGTTCGCGACATCGCGCAGGTAAATGGGCTGGCCATCCTTGGTGGCGATGATGGCGTTCGCCATCTGCTCGACGCTCTCGAACTCGTTCAACGTGCGCACCAGGAAGCGCTGCGTGCCCTGCTCGAGCCGGCCGCCCGACAGGTTGACGTTTTCCGCGCGAATGCGGCGCGTGACCACGTCGATCGAGAGTCCCAGCTGGGCGAGTTTCTGCTGGTCGACGAAGACCTGCACTTCGTCTTCGTAGCCGCCGCTTACCTTGACCGCGGCCGAACCCTCGACCGCTTCGAGGTCAGGCTTCAGGCGGTCTTCCGCGAACCGGCGCAGTGCCTTGAGCCGCTCGATGCTGTCGGCGCCGGTCGCGGCGCCTTCGTCCAGCAGCGCGATGCGCATGACGGGTTCGCTCGCCGGGTCGAAGCGCAACAGCAGGGGCCGCTTGGCCTCGATCGGCAGCTGCAGCAGGTCGAGCTTCTCGCGGACGTCGATGCCCGCGATGTCCATGTCGGTGCCCCAGAGGAACTCGAGCGTCACGTCGGACTGGCCCGCGCGCGAGACCGAGCGCACTTCGCGCACGTTGCGGATGATACTCACGGACTCTTCGACCGGCCGCGTGATCAGCGTCTCGAGCTCGAGCGGCGCCGCGCCCGGCAGTTCCGTGCGGATCGTGATGGTGGGGTAGGAGAGGTCGGGCAGAAGGTTCAGCTTCAGCCGCGAGAGCGACACGAAGCCGAACAACGCGATGGCGACCGTGAACATCACGATGGTGACGCGGCGTTCAATCGCGAAGTCGATCAATGACTTGAGCATGGAATGTCCCCGGGGGGAGGACGCCGCGCGCGGCGTCCCGCCAGTTGCGCTACTTCGCCTCGGCCAGGTCGGCAGCGACCGCCGCTGCCGGTTGCGGCGCGCCGTCACCGACGATCTTCACCAGCGTGCCGGTCTTGAGGCCGGCCTGGCCGACCGTCACGACCTGCTCGCTGCCCTTGAGGCCGTCGAGCACTTCGATCCAGCCGCCATTCGCGAGACCCGTCTTGATCCTGCGCTGTTCAGCCTTGCCGCTCGCGACGACGAACACCGACTGCTGGCCGTCTGCGTCGAGAATCGCCGTGCGTGGCAGCTGCAGCGCGGCCTGGCGCCGCTCGTAGACGATGTTGACCCGCGCGAACATGCCGGGCTTCAGCGTGCGCGACGCGTCCGGGACTTCGACTCGGGCGCGGAAGGTTCCGGTCTGCGGGTCCACCGTCGGGCTGATGCGCGAGATGGTGCCGGTGAAGCGGGCGCCGCCGAGCGCGTCGATGACGACTTCGGCGTTCTGTCCCGGCGCGATCTTGCGGAATTCCTTCTCCGGCACATGCACGAAGGCGAGCAGGGGATCGAGGTCGGTGACCGTGAACGTCGGGTCGTTCGGGCCGATGGTATTGCCGACTTTGATCTTGCGGGCCGAGATCACGCCGTTGATCGGCGCGCGGATCTCGGTGTAGCTCAGCTCGAGGCGGGCGCTGTCGTACCCGGCGCGCAGGGCGTCGAGGTCGTACTTGGTGTTCTCGGCCGTGCTCTTCGGCACGAGACCCTTCTCGGCGAGTTCGAGCGTGCGCTTGTAGTCGCGCTCGAGTTTGCGCAGGTTGGCGTCCGTCTGGGCCAGCGTCAGGCGGAGCCGGTCGCCGTCGAGCCGCGCCAGCACCTGGCCCGACTTCACCGTGTCGCCTTCCTCGACGAAAATCTGCCGCACCTCGCCGCCGACCTTGGCGACGACCGTGGCTTCTTCGTGGGCTTCGATCGGTGCGGTGCCCGAGTACACGGCCACCATCTCGGCGCGCTTCAGGGGCTGGACCTCGACCGGCACGGTCGCGTTCTTCTCTGCCTCGGCGCCTTCCTTATCCCTGGCCTTGCCGTTGTTGCAGCCGGCGGCAAGCAAGCCCACCAGGCCGACCAGCGCCAGCCAGCGTACGGAGTTGCGCCACGGATGGGCTGACGGCAGGTGTTGATTCGTCATGGACATCGAGCCCCTGTAGATCGGTTCGAACTGGGCGCGATGGTAGAGAACTGTAGTGTTGTAGTCAAGTACAACACTAGTATCCTGATGCCCGCCCCGACTGTCGGTCGGGGGGACGCCTGACCCGACATCAGCCACCCTTGTCGGAGCTGCTGGCCCTGGCCACGAACTTCGGCTCGAGCTGGGAGAGGTCGGCCGTGATTTCGGCGGCTTCGCCCAGGATCGCGTCCGGCGGATCCTTGATCTCGGTGGCGGCCTTCAGGGCCGGCTCGCCGAGTGTCTGCCGCCGCGCGTTCTCGCGCGCCAGCTGCTCCTGCGTGCGGGCCTCACGCTCGGCCTTGCGCTTGGCCAGGTTCAGCGAGACGGACTTTTCGGCCCGCATCTTCTCGAGCGCGGAGATTTCGCTGACAGCAAACTGGAAATTGGGATCGCCGGCGATGCGCGCGTCGTGCTCCTGCTGCAGTTCGGGCAGCAGCGGCGTGAACGCGCCTTCGCGGCTGAAGTCCGACGAGCGGATGCGGTTCCAGGGCAGCGAGCCATCGCGCGAGCTTTCGCCGACTTCGTCGGTACTGATGGCGGAGGGCAGCGTCAGGTCCGGCATCACGCCGCGGTTCTGGGTGCTGTCGCCCGTCACGCGGTAGTACATGCCGATGGTGACCGTGAGCTGGCCATAGCCCGGATCCTGGCCGAGCGCGTAACGGTCGAGCGGGTAGAGGTTCTGCACCGAGCCCTTGCCATAGGTCTGCTGGCCGATCACGAGGCCGCGGCCGTAGTCCTGCATCGCCGCCGCAAAGATCTCGGACGCCGACGCGCTGAAGCGATCGACGAGGATCGTGAGCGGGCCGGAGTAGGCCGCTGCCTTGTCCTCGGATTCGAGCACTTCGACGCGACCGCCGGTTTCGCGCAATTGCACCACCGGACCCTTGGGCACGAACAGGTTTACGAGGCCGATGGCTTCGGAGAGGTGGCCGCCGCCGTTCTCGCGCAGATCGAGCACGAGGCCGTCGACGCCGCCTGCGGCCTTGATCTCGTCGAGCAGCTTGCGCACGTCACGCGTGGTGCTGCGATAGTCCTCGTCGCCCGCCGCGCGCGCGTTGTAGTCCTGGTAGAAGGAGGGCACGGTGATGACACCGACCTTCAGCTCCTGGTTGCCGCGCTTCACCTTGCGGATCTCTTTCTTGGCCGCCTGGGCTTCGAGCGTGATCTTGGTGCGCGGCAGCGTGAGGACGTGTTCCTGAGTACCCGGGGGCGCATTGCCCGGCTGGATCTGCAGGCGCACGAACGAGCCGTTCGGGCCGCGGATCAGCTGCACGACGTCGTCGAGACGCCAGCCGACGACGTCGACCATCTTGCCGTCCTTGCCCTGGCCCACGGCGAGGATGCGGTCGTTGGCCTTCAGCTCGCCGTTCTGCTGCGCCGAACCGCCGGGCAGGATTTCCATGATGGTGACGAAGTCGTCGATCGACTGCAGCGACGCGCCGATACCCTCGTAGGACAGGCTCATCGCGATGCGGTATTCCTCGGAATTGCGCGGTGAAAAATAGCTCGAGTGCGGGTCGAAAACGTGGGCGAACGCGTTCATGAAGTTTTCGAACACGTCGTCGGCCGTGATCTGCTCGGAACGCTTCGCGACCCGCTCGTAGCGCTTCTTGAGGACGTCGCGCGCGTCGGCCCACGTCTTGTCGGCGAGCATCAGCGAGAGGGCGTCGTTCTTGACGCGCTTGCGCCAGAGTTCGTCGAGCTCGTCCCTGGACGCGGGCCACGGCGCGTGCTCGCGGTCGAACTCGAAGGACTCGTCGACCTTGAAGTCGGGCTCCGTGTCGAGCAGCTTGATCGCGTAGGCCATGCGCTCGCGGTTGCGTTGCTGGAACCGGTTGAAGATCGCGAAGGCGGGCTCGAGCTTGCCGGTCGTGATGGCGTCGTCGAGCTCGTAGCGGTACTTCTCGAATTCCTGGATGTCGCTCGCCAGGAAGTAGCTGCGGCTGCCGTCAATCGATTCGAGGTAGCGGTCGAGCACCAGCGACGAGACCGGGTCATTGACCGGGGCCTGCCGGTAGTGCGAGCGCTCGAACATGCTGCTCACGAGCCGGGCGACCTTGGCATGCCGCTCGGTCGGCGCGAAATCGGTGGTGGTCGTGGCATTGGCCGTAGCCGTCGGTGACCGGGCCGTCCCGAGCAGCAGCGTGCCTACGGCGAGGAGCAGGGCGACCAGCACCGCCGCGCCAGCGCGGTTGACCCCGCGGCGGGCGGCAGGGGCGGGTGATGTCGGGGACGTCCCCTGTTCAACAGGCTGATACACTTGAGAATTCCTTGGCGGACATCTGACTGGAAGGCGGCCACGAAGGGCTCCGCCGGAACGCTAGGCTAGAGACACCCCGGCACCCAAGCAAGGGCCGGAACCACCCCGGAGCGATTGAATCCGTGCGACCCCTCACTGTATTGACTGCCATCGTGCTCGGATCGTCGGTGGCGACGACTTTCGGCCTGGGCGCGACGCTGATCGTGTTCCTGGTGCTGTCGGGCGAAACCCCGCGTTTCCGCGAAGAGTTGCCGCTGCTGGCAGTATACGTGGCCATCTTCGTCGGTTTGACAGCGCTCGCGGCCGTCAGTTTCATCGGTCAGGCGCGCGCAACCGCCTGGCGGCACTGGGCGGTCGGGGCGATGTGGGCCGCGTTGGCCGGCCTCGCGGCGTTGTATGCCTGGACCCGAGGCTCACCCCCGTGACGAGGAGTTCCACCTGCCAAGGATACCCCACGACGCGACGATGACGAGTGGTCCGAGCGCGAGCACCCAGGAATACCAGCGCAGGGTGGCGAGCCCGCGCAGGTAGCCGCCGAAGAACGCCGCCGCACCGCCGCCGGCGTATTTGCCGAGCACGTACACGCCCGTGATGTGCACGAGGAACGGCAACACCAGCAGGCCGAACACCAGGGCGGCCAGCAGCCAGAACTTGTCGCGGCGCGGATTCATCAAGGTCTCGTCTTGTGTCCATGGACCGGCCGCGGGGACCGATGCCTGATCGTGAGGGCCCGATCGTGAGGTTAATACGCACCGGCCGCAAGACCCGCCATTGAGTATCATCGGCAATCGTGGCGCACAGGGCAGCCAGGGGCCGCAGAACATGCAGAAAGTACGAACCGCGGTCATCGGCGTGGGGTACCTCGGCCGGTTCCACGCGCAGAAATACGCGGCGCTGCCCGAAGCGGAACTCGTCGCCGTCGTCGACTCGAGCGCCGGGAACCGCGAGCAAGTCGCTGCCGAAACCGGTTGCCGCGCGGTGGCGGACTACCGGGACATCCTCGGCGCGATCGACGCGGTGAGCATCGCCACGCCGACGCCCCTGCATTATCCGATCGCGAAGCAGTGCCTCGAACGCGGCATCCACGTGCTGGTCGAAAAGCCGATCACCACGACGCTCGCGGAAGCCCGCAGCCTCGTCGACACGGCGGCGCGCGTCGGCCGCGTCCTGCAGGTGGGTCACCTCGAGCGTTTCAATGCCGCGATCCTCGCGCTTGCCGGCACGCTTGGTACACCGCGATTCGTCGAGTCGCACCGCCTCGCGCCGTTCAAGGAGCGGGGCACGGACGTCAACGTGGTGCTCGACCTCATGATTCACGACATCGACCTGATACAGAGCCTCGTCGGCGCGCCGATCGTGTCGATCGATGCCGTGGGCGCGTCGGTGTTCTCGGCCGGTCTCGATATCGCCAATGCCCGCATCCGTTATGCCAACGGCTGCGTGGCGAATACGACGGCGAGCCGCGTCAGCATGAAGATGGAGCGCAAACTGCGCCTGTTCCAGGACGACGCGTACATCTCGATCGATCTGCAGCAGAAAGTGCTCACCATCGTGCGCAAGCCGCCCGCGGGCTCGGACGTGCCGAAGGGCCAGGTGCTG
>JAPLSF010000136.1 GCA_026398785.1 Pseudomonadota bacterium
TGCCCGTCGCGATCGGGACGCTCCATGTCGACGACGACGTCGTCGCCCGGGAGCGAGAGCTGAACCTTGACGTTGAATACCTTGCCCTGGTGGTGGTGCCGATGCGGCGAATCCACGACGACGCGGCAGGACTGGATGCGATCGCTGAAAGTGCCCAGGTGATCCGTGAGCTCGCGCACGCGAGTCTCGACGGCCGGGGAGCTTTCCATGTGCCTGAAAGTGATCTGGACAGGGATTGTCACGATGCTGAGTCCCTCTGTTGGACGGTCCTGGTTGACGTATTCATTGTCGAGCCGCGGGGCCGGCGGACCATCAGTATTGATCGCAGCACCCGGCGTATATCTGGCAAGAGTACACTGCCCGAAGCGCCCGTCGAGAGCCGAATCTCGCGTGAACGCCGGTCAATCAAACTCCCCGCTCGATGCCCCTGCAGCACAGGCCGCCTTCGCCGCCGCGATGCAGGTTCCGGCTGCGTATTCTGCACTGCATCCGGTGCCGGGACCCGTGATCTGCATCGAAACCCACGTCTCCTGGGTGTTCCTGACCGGGTCCTTCGCCTACAAAGTGAAGAAGCCGTTGCGGCTCAGTTTCATCGACTACTCGACTGCCGAGCGCCGCGCGGCGTTGTGTCGCGAGGAACTGCGCCTGAACCGCCGCCACGCACCCGGGCTGTACGTCGACGTGGTACCGATCGCGGGAACGCCCGCTGCACCCCGGGTAGGCGCCACCGACGCCCCGCCTTTCGAGCACGCGCTGCGGATGGTGCAGTTCGATCCGCGGCTCGAACTCACCCAGCTGCTGCAGACGGGTACCGTCGCAGCGGGCGAGCTGCAGGAATTCGGCACGCGCATCGCGCATACGCACGCGACGGCAATGATCGCGGCGAGTGATGAAAGTTTCGGCACACCGGACCATGCCCACCGCATCACGCTCGACAACTTCGCCGAGATTACGCGGCTCTTGCCAGGTCGCGACGAGGCGCAGCAGCTGGCGCAGTTGCGCGGCCAGGCGCAGCGTCTGTTCGAAACCGACCGGCCGCTGATGGAGCAACGCCGGCAGGATGGCCGGATCCGCGAGGGTCACGGCGACCTGCACTGCGGCAACGTGGTGCGCTGGCAAGGGACGCTCGTGGCCTTCGACGGTCTCGAGTTCGATCCCGGCCTGCGCTTCATCGACGTCGCCAACGATCTCGCCTTCCTGACGATGGATCTCGCGGTGCATGGTCGCACTGACCTGCGGCGCGAGACGTTGCAGGCGTGGCTCGAGGCGTCCGGTGATTTCGAGGCCGTTGCGCTGCTGCCCTATTTCGAACTCTATCGCGCGCTGGTGCGCGCCAAAGTTGCCGCGCTGCGCGGACAGCAGGCACGCGGGGAAGCGGCAGGAGCGGCGACGCTGGCCCACCAATACCTCGACTGGGCCGTGTCGCAGATCGAACGACCGCGTCCACGGCTGGTCGTGATGGTGGGATTGTCCGGTTCCGGCAAGACCTGGCTCGCCCGGCGCATCGCTGCACGCTGCGACGCATTGATCGTGCGTTCCGACGTCGAGCGCAAGCGCCTTGCAGGATTGCAGCCACTGGCAACATCGGCCTCGGCGCCCGATGCCGGGATTTACTCGCGCGAGTTCAATGCGCGCACCTACGAACGGCTGCGCGAATGCGTCAGCCACTGCCTGCGGGGCCGCGAGAGCGCAGTCGTCGACGCCGCCAACCTGCGGCGCGGCGAACGCGAACTCTTCATCGCAGCGGGACGTGAGCACACGGCCGACATCGCGATCGTCCAATGCGTCGCGCCGCTCGAGGTACTCAAACGAAGGGTCGCCGAGCGCGCCGCCACCAGCGCCGACGCCTCGGAAGCCACGGTCTCGTTGCTGGATCGACAGCCCGCGTACTGGGAGCCGTTCAGCGGCGACGAACAAAGTCACGTTGTCGTGGTCGACACGACTGCGGCCGAATCGATCGAGGGTGCGCTGCAAACGCTGGCCCGAAGCCGGCAGCCCGCTTGAATCTAGACTCGCCCGGCGTGACCGCTGGCGCGCTGCCCTGCGTCGACGACCGCGGTCGTCACCAGGTCGGAGCCAACGTTGGTCATCGTCCGCGTCATGTCGAGCAGGCGGTCCACGCCGAGGATGATGCCGATGCCTTCGGCCGGAATGCCGAACGCGACCAGCAATCCGGCGATCAGCGGCAGCGATCCCCCGGGAATCGCGGCGACGGCTACCGCGCTCAGCACCGACAGGAACACCAGCGTCACCTGCTCGGCCAGGCCGAGGTGAACGCCGAACACCTGTGCCACGAACAGCACGACGCACCCTTCGTAGAGCGCCGTGCCGCTCATGTTCATGGTCGTGCCGAGCGGCATGACGAAACCGGCGGTCGACGGCGCGATGCCCAACCGCTCGCGGCAAGCCGCCAGCGCAGCCGGCAGCGTGGCGCTGCTCGAGCTCGTGGAAAATGCGGTGACCAGCACGTCCTTGAGCTGGATGAAGAACTCACGCGGATTGCGCTTGGCGAGAAACTTGAGCCAGATCGACATCGTGCCGAACAGGTGCAACAGCAGCATCGTGCCGCAACCCAGCACGAACAATCCGAGCGCAATCAGGATGTCGAAGCCGACTTTCACCACCACGCTGAAGATCATCGCCGGCACCGCGTAGGGCGCGAGCTTCAATGCGAAGTGCACGATGCCGGTCATCAGGTCGCTGACGGTCTCGAGCCCGTCGAGCAGCTTCTTGCGTCGTGTCTCCGGCAAGCCAAGTCCAGCCGCTCCCACCAGGATCGCAAAGACGATGAGCGGCAGCACTTCGCCCAGCATGTTGCGCTGGTTGCCGACGAAGGCGCCGAAAAGGTTCTTCGGCATGAACATGTCGACGACCGAGGACGGCGTCACGGCGGGCCTGGCCTCGCTGTTCTCGACATGCTGCCCCGCCTGCGCGCTGTATTCCTGCACCAGCCGCTGCGAGGTCGCCGGGTCCATGCGGCCGCCCGGATTGAGGATGTTCATCATCAGCAGGCCGAGCGTCGCCGCGATCGCCATGTTGGCGAAGAACAGCGCGAACGTGCGGCCAGCGAGCGGCCCGAGGTCCGCGAGCCCGCCGAGCTGGACCACGCCACCGGCCAGTGAGGCGAAGACGAGCGGGATCACGACGAAGAAGAGCATGCGCAGGAAGACCTGCCCGAGCGGGTCGAACAGGTTGGTCGCCACCCATTTGGCACCGTCCTGCAGACCGGGGACGTAGGGAGCGAGGACCAGCACGAGCACACCGGCGACCGCGCCGTACACCAGCCCCCTCAGGATGCGGTTGGCGAGCTTGGCGTCGGTAGCTGCAGACATCGAGTCCCTTCCCACGGCGCAAGACAGATGGCGCACTTTGTCCGACGCGCCCTGCACTGGCAAGCACGGGACGCACCACGATCGCGCAGCACGTCTGCCGTGGGTGTCGCCTTTGGTGCAAGGGAGCCTGGACGCCGCCAGCGAAAGTGACCGTTTTTGTCGGACGCCATGCGTCATCCGCACCCGGAGACCCGGGATGGCACGACGATTGCTTTCAGTCGGGGGATGCCCCCTGGCGCCACTCGAACAGATACGCTGCCGCGATGAAGACCCTGAGTCCGGAATACCTCGGCTGGCGCACGCTGCCCGGCCTACTCGGCCGCCATGCGTCGAGCCCGCAATCGGTGCATGCCCTGCTCGGCTACTTTCTCAAGGACCGCAAGTCGCCGACGCCGTTTCCCGGGCGCGACATGCTGGCGAACGAAGGCGTCTTCGACTGGGGTCTCGCGCGGCCGCTCGAGAAAGTGATCGAGAGCGAGGACCACCTGCGCGTGCTGCTCGACATGCCGGAGATCTACCGCCAGAGCGTCGCGGTGGTCGAACCGTGGGCCAGTGTCGGCACCAACCCGCGCGGCGAGCCGGTCCGCGCCTCGAAAAACATCGCTTACATCTGCCAGCAGGTCGCTGACGCGGACACGATCCTGTTCCCGGTGTGGCAGAGCGGCATCCGCAATCCCGAACGGCTGGCCAACGTCCTGAGTGCAGGCATCGCCACGATAGTCCAGGGCGGCTGCCCTTCGGTGCACGACGCAACCAGCTTCGACGGCGCCAGCGCGGGCCTCGACGACATGCTCGCGCTGGTCGACCAGTTGCTGCTGCGCCGCTCGACGGCGAGCGGTCCCAGCATCTTCATCTGCCTCGGCCACCAGCTGGCCGCCGCTTCGCACATCCGCCTGCTGCAACGCGCGGTGCGCGAGATCGGCAAGCTGCCGCGGTTGCCGCTCGACCAGTCAGGCCGCGTGCTCAACTCGTTGCAGCGTGCGGCCGAACGAATTTCGCGCATGGGCGACCAGTTGCAGGTCGTGAAGCAGGGCCAGCCGCGCGCCATCGGCTGGAACGATCCCGATTTCGCGGTCGCCAGCAACGAGAACCTCGAGGTCGGCACCCGCGCGCTGCTGCCCTACGTGCGTCGTGACGATGAAACCCACATCCCGCGCGAGTTGCACGAATCGCACGCGCTGGTCGCCGACGAACTCGAAGGCGTCATCGACCAGGTGCTGTCGTTCGAGCGCGAGATCACCGTCGAGATGTTCCACGCCGATGAGGTGAACGAGGAAGCCGCGCTGTTTGCCAACTGGGCTTACAAGACCTTGCACGACACGATCGTGCCGCTGCGCCACGTGCTGGCGGTGAGCCCGGTCGCGTGGCTGCTCAGCCTGCCGTACGCGGTGGAGATCCTCGGCCAGACCCGGGTCGACGTCCACAGCTGGACCGAGGTCGGCACCACGGCAATCTATTACAAGGACTGGGAAACACATCGCGTGCGCCGCTCGTTCACCTGCCAGTTCCATCCGGAATTGATGGACGACATCCGCGACATCGGCGGCCGCGTCGGGCCGCGCTATCACGAACTCAAGGATCACGACGGCGTGCGACTGCTGGTCCGCCTGCTCTATCACGGGATGCAGGAGTAAGTCGCTCGATCTGACGGGTGGCGTACCGGACCGGGGTTGGTACGGGTATTCTCGGCCGCACCGCGGCCATGGATGCCCCGTTGTCGGTCAAGACTATGCTGATCGCCACCTCCGAGTCTTGCGCGGAACGCTGAGCGTTGGCGCCTGCTGGCCTCAATCGGGCGTCGTTGCTCGCTGGAGTGCGCGAACTGGCCGCGCGCGACCAGCATCTCGCGCGCATTTTCGACAAGTTCGGTCCGCCACCACTGTGGGCGCGACCACGCGGCTTTCCGACCCTGGTGCGTATCATCCTCGAGCAGCAGGTTTCACTGGCATCGGCCGCGGCGCTCTATGCCAGGCTGGACCTGCACCTCGGCGGCGAGGTGACTCCGGCGCGGGTGCTGGAGCCCGGCGAAACCGCGCTGCTGTCGCTGGGGTTCACGCGGCAGAAGGCACGCTACGTCGTCGGACTCGCGGCGCAACTGGAGAGCGGCGCGTTATCGCTCGAGCACGTTGCCCGCATGCCGGATGCGGATGCCGGCGCGGCACTGATACAGATTCCAGGTATCGGGCCCTGGACCGCGGGCGTGTACCTGTTGATGGCGCTGCGACGTCCCGACGTGTGGCCACCCGGCGATCTCGGCCTGCATAAGTCGATGGCAGAAATGCGCGGATTGAGCGCAGTGCCGTCGAGCGACGAAGCTGCGGCATTCGCAATGCGCTGGCGTCCGTGGCGCGCAGTGGCGGTACGACTGCTGTGGCACTCATACCTGTCGCGGCGCGCCAGGACCTGGGACCGACAACCGCCAAGCAGGTGATGGATCGCGCAAGTTGGCATTAGAGAACCGCTGCATGGCCCAAGTCGCATTCTTTCTGGACACACGACGCATCCGCTCGGCAGACCTGCGCGCTGTCGATGCCGGGAATCCGGGGATAGGCGGCACCGAGTACATGTTCTTCCTCGTCGCGGCGCACCTCGCCCGCACGCATCAGGTGTCGATGTACGTCACCGCTGCGGGCAACCACCCGCCTGGAATCCGCTGCGTCGTCGTTCACGACATGCGGGAGGCCGCGGTGGCAATCCGGTCCGCGGGCGAGGAAATCCTGATCCTCCGGGACTCCGAGGTTCTGCCCAACCAGGCGCTGCTCAAGTCCATGCAGCTGCGCGTCCTCGTCTGGGCCCATAACTTTTCGAGCCGCAAGACCCTGAAGGCCTGCGCGAGGCTGCCTCTCATCGCCCGGTACCTGTGTGTCAGCCGGGAGCAGCATGAACGCCTGCGGGATGAGAACGTCTTCCGCAAATCGGACTACATCTTCAACGCAGTGGTTACCAGGGCCTATCCCACCGCGCCGCGGCCGCCCACGCAAGACAACGTCTGCTACATGGGTAGTCTCGTCAAGGGCAAAGGATTCCACGTTCTCGCCCGGTACTGGGGCGATATCGTCAGGGCCGTCCCCACCGCAAGACTGCACGTGGTGGGATCACGGCGGCTCTATAGCGAGCGCGCTGCACTCGGCCCGCTGGGCCTCGCCTCCCCAAGGTACGAGCGGCAGTTCGCCAGGTATGTGACAGAACACGGGAGACTGCGGGACGACATCGTGTTTCACGGCATTCTAGGGGCGGACAAGTGGCGACTGCTGCGCGAGGCCAAGGTGGCCGTAACCAACCCGACCGGCGCCGGGGAGACCTTCTGCATCAGCGCCGCCGAGTTTGGACTGCTTGGCGTGCCCGTCGTCACCAGGAACGCCGGTGGTCCGATCGACGTAGTGGAGAACGGTGTCTCCGGAATACTGTTCGATGACGAGCGCGAACTGCCCGATGCCGTCGTCGGACTGCTCACGGACGAGAATCGCCGCGCCGAAATGGGGAGGCACGCATTGGCGCGCGTTCGTTCCCGCTTCGACATCGAGGTCGTCATCGAAAAATGGCACAAGACCATCGCGGAGATTCTTGTGGGAACTAAGGTATCCGACCGTGCTTCGAGCAAGACGTAAGTCGATCGTGCCTCGGAGCCGCCCTGTAACCCGGGGGCGGACTGGTATCAGCTGACTCGCGGTCAGGCCCGTCGCGAATGTGAGCTGCTTCGTGTGCTATCGTCATCACACACAAACCACTTGATTGGCGCGCAGAGCCGTTGCAGGGCACTGTTGCTACCGGGGCCATTTGTTCGTTCCGTGTTTCGGATTTCCTGGGGCCCAGATGAAGAACCGGCCATTTCCAGAACGTCTACGATTCGCCCTCGCCGGCATTGCGTACGCACTGCGCGCCGAGCGTAGCTTCCGCACCCACGCGCTCGCCGCCGCCGCCGCAATTGCGGCGTTGGTCTGGTTGCGGCCGGCGCCCATCTGGTGGGCGCTCGTGGCGCTTACGACCGTGGCCGTGCTCGCCGCAGAACTCTTCAACACAGCGCTCGAACAACTCGCCGATCGCCTTCATCCCGAACAGCATCCGCAGATCAGGGTGGCAAAAGATTGCGGTGCGGCCGCCGTGCTGGTCCTCAGCATGGGCGCCGTAGTCGTCGCTGCTGCACTGCTGCTGGATGCCTTGGCGGGGTGACTGCCGCAACTGGCCGGAGCACGGGTGGACCACGCCACCCGGAAACAGCAACCCCGGCGCGGGGCCGGGGCTTGCAGATCATCGAGCCTATGGTTCCAAATTCACTTTGGCGGACACCAGTCGTGCCAACGTCGGCCAGGACTTAACCTGCGGTCCTCTCCGCGACACCACGTCATGTCGTCCCGGCGACGGGTTCCCTTTCGCCGTTCACGTACGGGCAACTTTCTGTCTTCGCCACTGGTCATGGTCGCTGCCTGGGTCATCGCGAACTTGCAAGGTCCCCTGCGGCATCTTGTTGCGAACGGCAACATGGAGCGCCACGGCAATTTATCAGGTTTTCCGACTTTGACGTAATCCGGCTCGCCCTGCGAGCCCGGTCCAGTGGTACGGACATCGGATTGTCGGCCTCGGCCGCATCGCGGGTCTATGGTAGCGCCCAGAAACAGGGGCCCCGGCGCGGGCCGGGGTTCGCGCGGCGTTGAGCATATCGCCCCGGACTGCCGTTCAATCCTCCCGACGACGGTCGGTTGACTTCCGGCGCTGTGTCCCCTCGTACCACGCTGAGTGGACATCATTACGCAAATACCGTCGATCATCGTCGACGTCGCGCCGGTCGGGAAGTTTCTTGAAGCGGCACTGGCACCGGGACGGCGAAGCGCAGTCGGCCAACGGCAGTCTGGGGGCTGAGGCAGCCAGAATTTTTCGGCCAGCAAGCTCCTGCACTGCCGCGCAGCATTCGCGTGCGGCGACAATCGTTACGGCGGAGTACTTCGCGGGACCCATGGCGCGGCCAGTGTTCTCCGGCGGGCGAGCGAAATCCGTGATCCAGATCGGAAAAACCCAATCCGCGTCGACGAGCAGGACTTGCCGACGAAGCGCGTTTGACATACGAGTGGCTCATTTCCTGAGCGCGCCCCGGTCCGCCAAGTTCCGATTCGGGGGAAGCGTGCCCAGGCAGGCGAGTTCGAGAATATGGGGATCGGGGGAAGACAATCGTCAGGTCGGCTTCCTCCAGTGCGGCGATCAGCCGTCAAGCGAACCAAAGGCCCAAGAAAAGCAGAAGGAAGTTGGTGGTGAGGGGGAGAATCGAACTCCCGACCTAGGGGTTATGAATCCCTCGCTCTAACCGTCTGAGCTACCTCACCACGAGGTTCGGATCGCGGCCGGACAGGATGCGGGCCGCTGGGGACCGCGGATTGTCCGGAGGGGCAGGCCCGGCGTCAAGGTGGGGCGGACTTGCGGCATGTGTCGACAGGTCGCCGGCCATGCCAGACTATTCACGGTAGACAGTAGGTACCCGAAGGAAGGATAAGGAGCCGTCATGAGCCAGTCCTCGAACCGCATCCCGCCCCTGCTGCTTGTCAGCGCCTGCCTGGCAATCGCGCAAGCGCCGGCCGCATTGGCGCAACAGCCTGCCGCGGCCCGGCCGGCCGACAAGCCACCCATCGCGCAAGGCTGGATCGACATCGCGACGTTCGCATCGCCCGGCGGCATGGGCGGCATGGCCGGCATGATGATGGGCGGCGGCGGCGGCGACACGCCGATGTCGGCACTGTTCGGCGGCAAGAAACAGGCTAACCAGTTTGGCCTGACGCGAGCGGGCGGCAGTGGCAGCTACGTCGACGTCACGCTGCGCACCAGCCGCAACCCAAGCCTCGCCGAAGCGCTGCAAGCCGTGCCGCCGGCCACCAAGCTCGAGCCGACCCTGCAGCTGAAAGTGCTGCCGCAGGCCAAGGCGGTTCCCGACCGCGGGGACGATTCGATCGAGGAGCCACCCGAGCAACCCAAGGGCAAGATCAAGCTCTACTGGGGCTGCGGGACAGCCATTCGGCCAGGACAGCCGAAGGTCGTGGACTTCCAGACGAGCACGATCAAGGAATTCGGCGACATCTTCAAGGGCCGGCGCGCGACGCAGCGCGGCACGCACTCGGCGCCAGGGCGTCCGGTGTGGCCGAATCCCACGGACAACCGTCTCGTGCCAGCCGGCGCATCGTTCGTGGGAGAGCATGCGTTCAGCGGCCAGGGCGTGCCCGAGAGCTTCAAGTTCACGCTGCCGCCGGCGCAAGACATCATGCCGGCGATCGCCCTGCAGCAGGCTCAGGCGAACGGCGTGACGCAGCTCAGCTGGCAGGCGCTGCCGACGGCGCGCGGCTACTTCATTGCCGCAATGGGCGGCAAGGGCGACGAGTCCGGCGAAGGAGCCGAAATGACGCTGTGGACGTCGAGCGAACTGCCCGACTCGGGCTTTGGCCTCCTCGACTACCAGACCAACAAGTCAGTCGATCAGTGGCTGAAGGAGAAGGTGCTGCTCCCACCGACCACGACCCGTTGCGACGTGCCGAAAGGCATCTTCGGCGATGGCGAGGAACCAGCAGGCGCGATGCTGCGCATGATTGCGTACGGCACGGAATTGAACCTTGCGTACCCGCCGCGTCCGACGGACCCGAAGATCGCCTGGGAACCTGACTGGGCGCTGAAGGTGCGCGTGAAGTCGGTGGCCTTCACGATGCTGGGCATGCCGGCGGTGGGCGGTGGCGGCGCGACGGAAGACGGCTCCGCGGCCGGCGGCGAAGGATCCTCCACGGACGGCACCCCGGCCGAGCAGCCGAAGAAGAAAAAGAAGTTCGGGCTGATGGACGCGCTGGACGCCGTGAAGGACGCCGTGCCGCATTGAGGCGCGGCCGGTCGCGCGGCAGCCATGGCGCGCGATCCGGTATGTCCTGGCGCGCGCGTGTCTGCCTTTCCAAGCGCGACATGACATGCCGGATTGAAAGCATGGTTGCCGCGACGAGCGAGCCGGACTAGACGTTGAAGCGGAAATGCATGACGTCGCCTTCGCGGACGACGTACTCCTTGCCCTCGAGCCGCATCTTGCCGGCCTCTTTCGCGCCCTGCTCACCCTTGCAGGCGATGAAGTCGTTGTAGGCGATCACTTCGGCGCGGATGAAGCCCTTCTCGAAATCCGTGTGGATCTCGCCGGCCGCCTGCGGCGCGAGCGCACCGAGGTGCGCAGTCCAGGCGCGCACTTCCTTGACGCCCGCCGTGAAAAACGTCAGCAGGCCGAGCAGGTGATACGCCGCGCGGATCACGCGGTCGAGGCCCGGCTCGTGCAGCCCGAGTTCCTCAAGAAACGCGAGGCGATCGCCTTCGTCGAGCTGCGCGATCTCCGCTTCGATCGCCGCGCACACGGGCACGACGTCCGCGCCCTCGGTCGCAGCACGTTCGCGCACCACGTCGAGGTAAGGATTGTTCTCGAAGCCGCCCTCGGCCACGTTGGCCACATACATCAGCGGCTTGATCGTGAGCAGGTGGTATTCGCGCAGCAGCGGACGCTCCGCGAGCGGGTCCAGCGGCAGCGTGCGTGCCGGCTTGCCCGCGTCGAGGTGATCCTGCATGCGCTTCAGCACGTCACGCAGGCGCACGGCGTCCTTGTCGCCCGTCTTGGCGTCTTTCTCGGCGCGGCGGTGCGCACGCTCGACGGTATCGAGGTCGGCGAGCGCGAGTTCGGTATTGATGACGTCGATGTCGCTGAGCGGATCGATGCGGCCTGCGACATGCACGATGTCGTCGTTGACGAAGCAGCGCACCACGTG
>JAPLSF010000155.1 GCA_026398785.1 Pseudomonadota bacterium
GGGAGCCAGCACGAGCGGCAGGTGGCCGTATGCGGGCAACGGCATCCCAAGCGCTTCCAACAACAACAGCTGGCGCGGCGTGTTGGCCAGGTGGTCGTCGCCCCGCAATACGAGCGTGATGCCCATCACCGAGTCGTCCACAGCGTTGCCGAGGAAAAACGCCACGCTGCCATCGGCGCGGCGGATCACGAAGTCGCCGATGTCGTCGGACCTGAAGCGCTGCGGACCGTGGACGCGGTCCACGAATTCCACCGTGCGATGGTCGGGCACGCGGAAGCGGATTGCAGGAGCCTTGCCGGAGTCCATGCGCCGCTGCACCTCGGCCGCGCTCAAGCCAGCACAGGTGCGCGCGTACCGCGGCGGCCTGCCAGCGGCCAGCTGCGTCTTGCGGGACAATTGCAGTTCTTCGGGCGAGCAGAAGCACGGGTAGGTCTGGTCGTTCGCCTCGAGCTTCGCCAGCGCCTCGGCATAGATGGAACCGCGCTCGCTCTGGCGATACGGGCCGTGCGGACCGCCAACGCCCGGACCTTCGTCCCACGTGATACCCAGCCAGCGCAGTTCATCGAGCTGCCGTTCGAGCAGTGCGTCCTGGCTGCGGCCGGCATCGGTATCCTCGACGCGCAGCACGAAGCGACCGCCCGAGGCGCGTGCGGCGAGCCAGCTGAACAGCGCCGTGCGGGCGTTGCCCAGGTGCAGCGCTCCCGTGGGGCTCGGTGCAAAACGCGTGATCTGGGCGGTGGCAGGCATGGCCGCGCATCTTACCGGATCGGCCGGATCGGCTGGATCGCCTCCTCGTCCGACGCTGGCCCGCGGACCCCGGGACGCTTACCATCGGCGCAGTGTTTTTCGCTTGCCGGGTGCCGAATGTCCTTGAGCTTCTCGACGATCTCGCGGGTCGTCCTGCCCCTGCTGCTCGTCGCCGTGCTGTCTGCACCCGCTTGGTCGCAGGACGCCGCCCCGGCCGGAGCGCAGCGGGTCCGTTTCGAAACGACGCTGGGTGCCTTTACGATCGAAGTCGACCCGGTGCGCGCGCCGCTCACGGCCGCGAGTTTCCTGCAATACGCCCGCGACCAGCATTACGACGGCACGATCTTCCACCGGATCGTCGGCAACTTCGTCATCCAGGGGGGCGGCTACCTGCCGGACGGCACCGAGAAGCCGGTCCGCGGCGGCGTGCCCAATGAAAGCGGCAACGGCCTGAGCAACCGGCGCGGCACGGTCGCGTTGGCGCGCACCGGCGACCCGCATAGCGGCACGTCGCAGTTCTACGTCAACGTGGCTGACAACATTGCGCTGGACCCTTCCCCCACGCGCTGGGGTTACGCGGTTTTTGGACGCGTGGTCGACGGCATGGACGTCATCGACCGGATCGCCAGCGTTGCGACCGGATCACGCGTCACATTTGCGGAAGACACGCCGCTGCAACCGGTCGTCATCACGACGGCCCGCATCGTCGGCGAGGCTGCCACGCCCAAGTGAACGCCGACCGCCGCAAGACGCTGCTGATTTCGGACCTGCACCTCGATCCCTCGACACCCGGGATCGCGCGTCAGTTCGTCGAATTCCTGCGCGGTGAGGCACGCGCAGCGCGTGCGCTCTACATCCTCGGCGACCTGTTCGAGGCCTGGCTGGGTGACGATGATCCCGATCCGGCCGTGCGCACGATCGTCGCGGAGTTGCGCGCACTGCGCGATGCGGGAGTACCGACGTATTTCATGCACGGCAACCGCGATTTCCTCATCGGCTCACGCTTCGCCGCGGAGACCGGCGTCAAACTGCTCGAGGACGGCACCGTCGTCGATCTGCACGGCGAGCGCGTGCTGCTGATGCATGGCGACGTGCTGTGCACCGCCGACACAAGCTATCAGCGCCTGCGGCGAATCCTGCGCAACCCCATCACACTGTTCGTGCTGCGCCATCTGGGCCTCGAGTCGCGGCGCAAGCTGGGCAGGAAGTTGCGTGCGGGAAGCCAGATGCACGTGGGTGCCACGGCGGCCGAGATCATGGACGTGACGCCAGCGGAAATCGTCGACTCCCTGCGGCAGGCTCGCGTCAGCACGCTGGTGCATGGGCACACCCACCGCCCGGCGATTCATTCGCTTGACGTGGACGGCAAGCCGGCGCGCCGCATCGTGCTCGGCGACTGGTACACGCAAGGCAGCGTGCTCGAGTGGCGCGACGACGGCGTGGAGCTGCGGACCTTGGGAAGGTGAGGAAGGGGAGGAAGGGCAGGAAGGATAGGAAGGAGAGGAAGGATAGGAAGGAGAGGAAGGATAGGAAGGATAGGAAGGAGAGGAAGGATCGGAAGTTCGACTTCTTCCCCTTCCTGCCCTTCCTGGCCTTCCTGCCCTTCCTCCCCTTCCTCCCCTTCCTCACTCTCCCGGCGTGCCCGAATGGAACCGGAACTCGGTGTCCGGCGCCACGGCCAGCTCCGCCTCGACAGCTGCCAACTGCTGCAGGCGCTCCCGCGCACCCTCGCCCCGCTTGTCCGCCAGGCGCAGGTAGAGGCCAGCGTGCCGGGATTCGGCCGCCGCCAGCGACGCGTAGAACGGGCCGAGAGGTTCGCCGAGCAACGGGATCAGGCCGATAAACCGCTCGTGCGAGCGCGCTTCGATCAACGCACCGAGCAGCAGCAGGTCCATCCGCCGCTCGTGTTCTGTACGCCGCAGCGCCTTGCGCAGGCCCTCGGCATAGCGTGACGGGCTCAGGCGCCGGAACGGCACCTGCAGCGCCGTCAGTTGCTGCTGCACCAGTTCAAAATGCCGCAATTCCTCGCGTGCCAGGCGCGACATGCGGTCAGCCAGCTCGAAGTCTTCGGGGTACGAGAACATCAGGGCGAGCGCCGACGACGCGGCCTTCTTCTCGCAATTCGCGTGATCGAGCAGCAGGTCCTGCCAGCGCTCCACGGCGAGCTGGAACCAGCGCGGATCGGTCGTCGACTGCAGCACGACGGGAACGCTCACCGGCGGGACCTCAGGCGGCTGCGCTCTTGAGCAGCTCGTCGATGTTCGCGACGATCGCGGCGGCCGACGGCAAGCGATCAGCCGGCTTCTTCGCTAGCAATCCATCGAGCAGCGGCTGGAGGTACGCCAGGTTCTGCGGCAGGCGCGGGACCGGCGAGTTGGCGTGCAGGTAAATGACCGCGAGCGGCGTTTCCGCGCTGTACGGCTTTTCGCCGGTCAGCATTTCGTAAAGGACCACGCCGAGACTGTAGAGGTCGCTGCGGACGTCGAGCGGCGAGCCATGCCCTTGCTCGGGACTCATGTAGTGCGGCGTGCCGAAGATCGTGCCGACGCCCGTGATGTCGCTTTCCAGGCTCAGCTGGCGCGCGAGACCAAAATCGATGAAGGCCGCCGAGCCGTCCTCGCGCAACAGCAGGTTGCCCGGCTTTACATCGCGATGCAGCACGCCGACTTCGTGCAGTGCGCCGAGCGCCGCCGCCATCTGCCGTACGTAGCCCAGCGCCTGCGCTGGTTCGAGACGCTCACGCATGCGCGAGCGCAGGTCGCCGCCCGGAAAGAATTCCATGGCGAGGTAGAGATGATCGTCCGCGACGCCAATGTCGAAGATGCGCGCGATGTTCGGATGCCGCAGGTGCGCCACGAGATCGAACTCGCGCAGGAAACGATCGAACGTCGTGCTGCCTTCGACGATATCCGGCACCTGCCGAAAGATCTTGAGGACGCGCTGCTCACCGGTGCGAACGTTTTCGGCGAGGAATACGCTCGAGGAGCCGCCCACGGCGAGGCGGCGCAGGCAACGATGGCCGCGGATGCGCACCGAGCCGAAGCGATCGGGCGGACTCTGTTCGAGCGCCGCACGTGACGTTTCCGCCAGCACGTTGCGACGACTGGCCAGCGCCGTCCGCAGTGCGCCACACAGGTCCGCGTGCTCGAATTCCGTGCGCGTCAGCACAGCCAGCGCGCCCACGGACCTGGCCTTGTCACCGACTGCGCCGGCACCGCCGGGCGCGAAGTAAACGATGGGCGGAAAGCCAGGCCGGTCGGTCAGGTCCTCGAGCCATTCCAGGCCACGCGAGTCCTGCACTTCGTGGTCAAGCAGCACGACGTCGTACGCGACGCCGGTGAATCCTGCGGGCAGGCGTCCGCGCGTGGCGGGCTCGTATTCGGCCGGCAACGCCTCGCGCCATTCGAGCGTGACGTGATGCGCGAGCAGCTGCCGGTAATCGGCACGGTCGCTCACGATCAATGCCCGCAACGTCATCGATGCCCTCCCAACCTCAGCCCCAGCACGAGATCGCCGACGTTCGTCAGCGTGGGTCCAGTATGCAGCAGATCACGCGCCGCCTCGAGAAAAGTACCGGAATCCGCGCGTGCGAGCGAGACGGCGGGATCGCAGCCCGCATCGCGCCCACGCTGGCACGTCTCGTCGTCGACCAGCGCGCCAGCATCGCTTGAAGCGCCATCGATGCCGTCGGTGCCGGCTGCGAGCAGGCTCGCATCGTGCAGTCCACGGCGTTCGAGTTCGAGCGCGGCGGCGAGCGCCAGGTGCTGGTTCCGGCCACCGCGACCCGGCTGCGCCGGCAAGCGCACCGTGGATTCGCCACCCCGGACCTGCACGATACCTTCGGGCTGCCGTGCGAGCGACGCGACAAAGCGGACCCCGAGTTCGGCCGCATCACCGTCGATGCGAGCGCGCACCACGCTTGCCTTCAGCCCCTGTGCGCGTGCCGCTGCTGCCACAGCGCGACAGGCAGACCTGAGCGAGGCCACGATTCGCACCGGCACCTCGGGCACGCCCGCGCTGGTCTTCGGGCTCGAATGGAGTCGATCCAGCAGATCGCGCAGTTCCGGTGGCAGCGCCGCCGTGCCTGGCTCGTCTGCATGTTCATGTGGGAACGCATGCAACAGTCCGGAACCGATGATGCGTGGATCGTCGCCAGGCACGTCGGAAATCATCAGGGCCTGCGTGCGCCGGCCATGCGCGAGCCGTGCGAGGCCACCGCCCTTCAGTCTCGAGAGGCGTCGGCGCGTGGCATTGACCTGCGCGATGGATGCGCCCGATTGCAGTGCCCACCGATTCAATGCCTGCAGGTCGGCGAGACTGGCACCGGGAACGAGCCAGTCGACGAGGCTCGAGGCGCCGCCGGAAACCAGGAACAGCACCTGCGCTTTGGCATCGAGTCCTGTCACGAAGTCGGCGACCAGCTGGCCTGCGGCGAGGCTCGCCTCGTCTGGCAAGGGATGCGATCCGTACGTGACGTGCAGGCCGTGTGCTGCGGGATTGAAACCGGTCGGCACGTGCTCGACCGGGACGACGATCGCGCCGCCGGCAATCTGCGCGTCCAGCGCGGCGACCGCACCTTGCGCCATCGCTGCAGCGGCCTTGCCGACTGCAACCACATGCCACGGACCGTGCAGCGGTCGGCGGGTGAGTTCCTGCTGCACAGCCCGCCGTCCGTCGACGGCGACGAGCGCGGCACGATAGCAATCAAGGAGGCTGTTGCGCGGGGTCAGGAAACGCGTCAGACGACGGCCTTCAGCACACCCGAAGCGGCGGTGCCGGTGTTGCGGGTCTGCTTCGCCAGATCCGACCGCTCGCGCTGCAGTCGGTCGAGGTACTCCGGCGTGATGTCGCCGGTGACGTACTCACCCGAGAAGCACGACGTGTCGAACTGGCTCACGCCCGAATCGTGGTGGCGCACGGCCTTCACGAGGTCGTCGAGGTCCTGGTAGATCAGCCAGTCCGCGCCGATCAGCCTGGCCACTTCGTCCTCGGTGCGGCTCGCCGCGACGAGTTCGGAAGCCGCCGGCATGTCGATGCCGTAGACGTTCGGGTAACGCACCGGCGGTGCGGCCGAGGCGAAATACACCTTGCTGGCGCCCGCTTCGCGCGCGATCTCGATGATCTGCGCCGAGGTGGTGCCGCGCACGATCGAGTCGTCGACCAGCAGCACGTTCTTGCCGCGGAACTCGAGGTCGATCGCGTTCAACTTGTTACGCACCGATTTCTTGCGCTGGCCCTGCTCCGGCATGATGAAAGTGCGGCCGATGTAGCGGTTCTTGATGAACCCTTCGCGGTACTTCACGCCGAGGATCTGCGCGACCTGCATCGCGCTCGTGCGGCTGGTGTCTGGAATCGGGATCACGACGTCGATGTCGTGGTGCGGGCGCGTGCGACGGATCTTGTCCGCCAGCAGTTCGCCCATGCGCAGCCGCGCCTTGTAGACCGAGATGTTGTCGATGATCGAATCGGGCCGCGCAAAGTACACGTACTCGAAAATGCACGGCGTGTGACGCACGGGGTTGCCGCACTGCTTCGTGTGCAGGCGGCCGGTCTCGTCGATGTAGACGGCCTCGCCCGGACCCACGTCGCGCATCAGCTCGAAGCCGCTCTGGTCGAGCGCGACGCTTTCCGACGCGATCATGTGCTCGCGTCCGCGCGGTGTATCGCGCTTGCCGATGACCAGGGGGCGGATGCCGTGCGGATCGCGGAAGCCGATCACGCCGTGGCCGAGGATCATCGCGACGACGGCGTAGCCGCCCTGGATCCGGCGGAACGTGGCGCTGATCGCCGCAAAGATGTCGGCGGCCGAGGCGCTCGTCGTGCCGAAACGCTGCAGCTCGCTCGCGAGCACGTTGAGCAGCACTTCGGAGTCGGAAGAGGTGTTGAGGTGCCGGCGGTCCTCGCGCATCAGCACGTCAGCGAGCTGCCGGGCGTTGGTGAGGTTGCCGTTGTGCGCGAGGCAGATGCCATACGGCGCATTGACGTAGAACGGCTGCGCTTCGTCGGAACTGTCGCAACCCGCCGTCGGGTAGCGCACGTGGCCGATGCCGATGTTGCCCTTCAGCTGCAGCATGTGCCGCTGCTGAAACACGTCACGCACCAGACCCACGTCCTTGCGCAGGTACAGCGCACCTTCATGCTCCGTCATGATGCCTGCCGCATCCTGTCCACGATGCTGCAGGACGGTGAGCGCGTCGTAGATCTGCTGGTTGACCGGCGTGAAACCTACGATACCGACGATGCCACACATGGTTGCGCCCTCAGGTACTCGACTCGGCGACGTCGTCGATGACCTGTCGCCCGGTTTCGACATAGCCTCGCAGCACGGACGCCATCTCTACGCCCACTGGAATCAACCTGGACTCTTTCCACCACGATTCGTCCTGCATCTGCGCAGCCTGCGCCAGCATGACGGCGAAGCCGACGATGACGGCACCGCGGACCAGGCCGAACACACCGCCCAGGATGCGGTCGAGGCCGAGCGTGAGGCCCGAGCGCTGCACGAGGTAACCCAGCAGGCTGCCGATGAACCAGGCCGCCAGCACCGCGGCGAGCAGCAGGATCACCCGGGCTACCCAGACCTGGAGTTCAGTGCCGGTGAGGGAGCCCCCGAGGTAGGGCTGCACGGCAGGCGCGTAGCGCCAGGCGAGCCAGAGGCCCACCAGCCAACCGAGCAGCGCCACTGACTCGCGCAGGAATCCGCGGATTGCTCCGAACAGCAAGGAAATCAGGACGATGGCGATAAGGCTGTAGTCGACGGTCGTCATGCGGCCGGGTGCGTCCTGGCAACGAAATTGAAGGGGGGAATTCTAGCAGAGGGGGGCATCAGCCGCCGGAGACGACGGACACCGGCAGGCCACGGGCCTTGAGCCTGACGGCAAGTTTGTCCGCGGCCGCCCGGTCGGCCACCGGTCCCACCCGGACCCGATGCAATGTCTTGCCGGACTTGGACAGCGGCGCGACGTACGCGGGCATGCCTTCGACCTTGAGGTCGTTGACGAGCTTGCGGGCCGTCGCCTCGGAACCGAACGCCCCAACCTGCACCGAGAATGCGCCTTTGGCCGGAGCGGCTGGCTGCACCGCCGGTTCGATCGCGACAGGCCTGGCCTCGGGTTCCCGCGCGGGCTGCGGCGCCGCGTCCTCAATGGCCGCAGGTTGGCTCTTGGCCGTCGAGGCTGTTTTCGCCGCAGCCACCGGTGCAGGCGAATCGACGGTCGGTAATGCTGGAGCCGCGGCCGGTGTCGCTGCCGGCGCGGTGTCCGGACGGGGCTCGAGCTTGGCGCCCTCTGCCACCGCTCCGCCGAGGTCAATGGTGACGGTGCGGGTGCTTTTCGCGCCGCCCGCCTTCGTCGCGCCAGCTGCGGAATCTTTTGGACCCGAGAGCAGTTCGGGCACCAGGGCGACCGCCAGCAACACGAGGATGCTTGCGCCGATCAGCCTGGCCTGCAGTGGTTGTTCCATCGAGCGAGGATTATAGGGGAACGCCCAGCGTCGCGAGCGCCGGACCGACGGTGTGGAAGGAACCGAACACGACGATGCGATCGCCCGCCCGCGCAACCTCGGCGGCGCGCTGCATCGCCTCGGGTACCGTGCCCGCCGGCTGCAAATGGACGCCTGCGGTGCCTGCCCTGCGACTGAGTTCGGCGGCGTCGATCGCCCGCGGACCTGCCGCCGTGGCCGCATACCACTGGTCGATGGACTCGTGCAGGGTGCCGATGACGCCGGGCACATCCTTGTCGCCGAGCATGCCGCAGACGGCGAGCGTGCGGCCCGTCACTGGCAGCGCGCGCAGGTTGGCGGCCAGCGCCGTCGCCGCAGCCGGGTTGTGGGCCACATCGAGCACCCACTCGAAGCCACGTGCATCCGGCACGCGCTGAAACCGTCCCGGCAACCGCGCGGACCGCAGGCCCCGGACGATCGCCTCGCGCGACAACGGCAAACGGTTCCGCAGCTGCTGCAGCGCCATCAGCGCCGTCGCGGCGTTCGCGACCTGGATCAGACCCGGCAACGATGGCAGCGGCAGTGCGGCCAGTTCCACCTGATCGCCGACGGTGAAGTCCCAACCGGCCGCCCCGACCGCGCGGCCGTCGAAATCGGTGCCCCGCACCATGAGCAGCGCGCCGATCTCATGTGCGCGTTCTCGCACGGACTGCGGTGGCTCGGGCGTGCCGAACACGGCCGGACGCCCCGCCCGGAAAATGCCGGCCTTTTCGCGACCGATGGCTTCTACGTCGGGGCCCAGCCAATCCATGTGATCGAGACCGATTGAGACCACGACTGCCACGTCGGGATCGACGACGTTGACGGAGTCGAGCCGGCCGCCCAGACCGACCTCGAGCACGATGACGTCGGGCACGGCCGTCTCGAAGATCAGCAGTGCCGCGAGCGTGTTGAATTCGAAGAACGTGAGCGAGTCTGGCCCGAGGGCGTCGACGGCGCGCTCGAAGGCCGCGATGAGCGAAGCCGCGGACACCATCGCACCGTCGATGCGGATGCGCTCGCGATAATCGAGCAGGTGCGGCGACGTGAAGGTTGCGACGCGATAGCCTTGCGCACGCAGTACCGCGTCGAGCAGCGCGACGCAGGAACCCTTGCCGTTGGTGCCGCCCACCGTGATGACGGGCGCGCGTGGCCTGGTCCAGCCGGTACGCGCCAGGACGTTCGAGATCCGCCGCAGGCCGAGTTCGATCGTCGCCGGATGCAGTTGCTGCTGCCAGTCGAGCCAGTCGTCGAGACGCTCGAAGCGCGGTCCGGCAGGCATCGCGGGACCGGTCAGGACGACGGGTTCGTTGCGTCCGCGCGCACGAGCGGCGGCCGCCCCAGCATCATCGCGAGCAGAGTCGCAATGCGGTCCCGCAGGTCGCGACGGTCGACGATGAGGTCGATCGCGCCGTGCTCGAGCAGGAACTCGCTGCGCTGGAAGCCCTCCGGCAGCGTTTCGCGCACGGTCTGTTCGATCACGCGGGGCCCGGCAAACCCGATCAGCGCGCGCGGCTCGGCGATATTGAGGTCGCCGAGCATCGCGAGGCTCGCCGATACACCGCCCGTGGTCGGGTCCGTGAGCACGGAGATGTACGGCAGCCTTGCCTGCGCCATGCGCGACAGCACCGCGCTGGTCTTGCTCATCTGCAGCAGCGACAGCAGTCCTTCCTGCATGCGCGCGCCGCCACTCGACGAGAAGCAGATCAGCGGCAGGCTGTTGGCGAGGCAGTGTTCGGCGCCGCGCGTGAAGCGCTCGCCCACGACGGAACCCATCGAGCCGCCGAGGAAGCGGAACTCGAACGCGCACGCGACTACGTCGATGCCCTGCAGCGCGCCGGCCATCACGATCATCGCGTCCTTTTCGCCCACCGACTTCTGCGCGGCGGTCAGGCGGTCGCGGTACTTCTTGCTGTCGCGGAACTTGAGCGGATCTTCGGGCTCGACTTCGTTCGCGAGCTCGCGCCCGGAGCCTTCGTCGAGGAAGCCCATGAGCCGGTCACGCGCCTCGATGCGCATGTGGTGGCTGCACTTCGGGCACACCTGCAGGTTGCGCTCGAGTTCGGCGCGGTAGAGCACGGCGTCGCACGCCGGGCACTTGATCCACAGGCCTTCGGGGACGGACCGCGAGCGGCGTTCCGTCTTGATGCGCGAGGGAATGATCTTTTCGAACCAGGTCACGACGCGGCTCCCGTGGGCGGCCGGCGGAGTTTACCCGATGGCAGCCCGAATCCGGCGGGGTAGTCGGCGCCGACGAAGTAAAGGCCAT
>JAPLSF010000384.1 GCA_026398785.1 Pseudomonadota bacterium
CCGTGCGTGGCTTCGAACACCGCGTGGCCCGTCATGTAGTTGACGTTGCCGCCCGGGGCGATGCCGATGCCGCCTACCTGCGCCGCGAGCGCATCGGAGAGGTAGTCGCCGTTCAAGTTCATCGTCGCGATGACGTCGAACTCTTCGGGGCGCGTCAGTACCTGCTGCAGTGTGATATCAGCGATGGCATCCTTGATGATGACCTTGCCCGCGGCTTTCGCAGCCTCCTGCTCGGCGCTGGCGGCCTTCTCGCCCTTCGCGGCCTTGGTGCGCTCCCACTGGTCCCAGGTGTAGGTCTGGGCGGCGAATTCGCGCTCGGCGAGGGCATAGCACCAGTTCCGGAACGCGCCTTCCGTGAACTTCATGATGTTGCCCTTGTGCACGATCGTCACGCTCTTGCGCTTGTTGACGATCGCGTACTCGATGGCGGCGCGGAAGAGACGCTCGGTGCCTTCCTGCGAGACGGCCTTGATGCCGATGCCCGATGTGTCCGGGAAACGGATCTTGCCGTAGAGCTTCGGAAAAGCCTCCTTGAACAGCTTCTTGAACTTCTCGTTCTCCGGGCTGCCCTGCTCGAACTCGATGCCGGCGTAGATGTCCTCGGTGTTTTCGCGGAAGATCACCATGTCCACCTTTTCCGGAGCCTTGACCGGGGAAGGCACGCCCTTGAACCAGCGCACTGGGCGCAGGCAGACATAAAGGTCGAGCATCTGGCGCAGCGCGACGTTCAGCGAGCGGATGCCGCCGCCGATCGGCGTCGTGAGCGGGCCCTTGATCGAGACCAGGTATTCGCGGCAGGCCTCGACGGTTTCGTCCGGCAGCCAGGTGTTGAAGAGTTCGTTCGCCTTCTGGCCAGCGTAAACCTCCATCCAGTGGATCTTGCGCTTGCCGCCGTAAGCCTTGGCGACCGCGGCGTCGAGCACGCGCACCGAGGCGCGCCAGATGTCGGCGCCCGTGCCGTCGCCTTCGATGAACGGCACGATGGGCTGGTCGGGAACGACGAGCTTGCCATTCGAGATCGTGATCTTCTGGCCCTGCGGGGGCACGTTGAGCTTGACCGCGGTGGACATCACCTGGCTCCGATAGGTCTGGTTTTGTTGAAAAACGGGGCTGAAATGCTAGCACAGCGGCCCCTTCGCCGTGACCGCACGTGCAGGTCAGTTGAGTGGCGCGAAGGCCGTGCGGACCGTCGGGATGGAGCCATTTTCGGTCCATGCGAACAGCAGGCCGTTCGCCACCTGGACCATTTGCGGAAAGCCCGAGGAGCGTGCGACGTTGGCTGTCGCAATGTCCTTGACGACATCCGCTGCGCCGGTGTGGTTGAACGGCTGGGCGCGGATCACGGCACCGTTCACGGTTTCGGCAAGCCAGCTGACCACGGCCCGTCCGTCCTGCAGCAGGACGACGTCGACGCGACCGACGACTTTACCGCTCGCCACGTCGAGCGGCGGGCCGAACGTGCGCCCGCCGTCCGCGGAGAAAGCCACGCGCACGCGCGGCTGGTCCGGCGCGGTAAACCAGGCGACGGCCACTTCTTCGCCGCGCGCCGCCACGGCGGGCCCGTTGACCGGGCACGCATCGATACGCCATCCGTCGGCATGCACGGTGATCGGTGCCGTCCACACGCCGTTCTCGAGCCGTGCGGCCTGGATGTCGCGTGTCTCGTCCTCGCTGCGATTGCGGTATACGACGAGCAGCGCCGTCCCGCTCACCGCCAAATCCGTCTGGCAGCAGTCGCAAACGCGCGCGTCGATTTCGCTGCCGTCGATCGCGCCTGCGGACGTCAGTACGGCGCCGCGCAACGTCATTGCGCCCGGCGCCGCAGCGTGATCGTCCGCGCCGTGATCGTGGCCTTCGCCCGAGGTCTTGCGTCCGTCGAGCCAGACGCCGTACGGCCGGCCGCCGATGTTCGCGATCGAGACGAAGCCGTGCTCGGTGGCCGTGCCATCGTCGTGCGGCGAGTGCGGCTCGCTCCACGTGCGGCCACCGTCGGCGCTGAGCCGGGTCATCACGTCGTAGGCATACACGCCGCCCGGCTTCTGCTGCAGCCAATGCGCGGTCCAGGGCCCGTCATTCGCAGGGACGACCGAGGGAAAGTCGGCCCAGTTGACGAACCAGTCCTTGCCTGCTGCAACTGCGATCGGCGTGCCCCAGCGCAGCTCGCGTTGCCACTCGGCGTACTTCAGGCGGAATTCGTCACCCGTGCCGGGCTCGAGCCAGCTCATCACCACCGTCTGGCTGTCGGTGGCCAGGTGCGGAAAGCGCGAGCCGGGTGCGGCCGGCGCCGCGACGAGCGTCACTGCGCCCAGCCAGGGGAGGGGCGGCACCGGCTCACGGCTGCAGCC
>JAPLSF010000163.1 GCA_026398785.1 Pseudomonadota bacterium
GGCCTGCCGGTGGTGGTCGCCGAAGACCCGCTCACCTGCGTGGCGCGCGGCGGCGGCAAGATGCTGGAGCTGATCGACGAGCACGGTCCGGGCCTGTTCGGCCTGGACTGATCGCGACCCCTCCCGGCCCGCCGTGGTCGAGCTGTCCCACGACTCCCGCCCGATCATCGGCCGCGGACCGCCGCTGACCGCGTATTTCATTACGCTGGCGGCGATCTCGGTCGGGCTGATGGTGGCCGACCAGCGCTACCACCAGATCGACCGCATCCGCGAAGCGCTGAGCAGGGTCATCTATCCGGTGCAGCGTGCGGTCGATTTCCCCTTCCGCGCGACGGACTGGGTCACGGAGTCCTTCGCTGACCGCAGTCGCCTGCGGCAGGAAAACCTCGAGCTCACCGCCCGCCTGCGCCTGGCCAACCTGCAGCTGCAGCGTTTCGCAGTGCTGGAGGAAGAAAACCGGCGCCTGCGCGAAATGCGCGCGAACACCGCGGGCATCGCGGACAAAGTGCTGGTCGCCTCGATCCTCAACGTCGACCTCGACCCGTTCCGGCACCGCGTGCTGCTCGACAAGGGTGCGGCCGATGGCGTGTTCAAGGACCAGGCCGTGCTCGACGGCAACGGCATTTTCGGCCAGGTGTCGAAGGTCAACGCAGCCACGGCCGAGGTCATCCTGATCAGCGACGCCGAGCATGCGATCCCGGTGCAGTCCAACCGCAGCGGCGTACGCACGATTGCCGTCGGCACCGGCGACCAGAACAAGCTGTCGCTGCCGTTCGTCACTGTCGAATCCGACCTGCAGCCGGGCGACCTGCTGCTCTCCACCGGGATGGGCGGCGTGTTCCCGCCAGGCTACCCGGTGGCGCAGGTATCGAAGGTCAAGCGCGCCGGCAGCATGTTCGCGCTCGTCGAAGCCAAACCCACGGCCAAGCTCGACCAGGCGCGCGAAGTCCTGCTGGTCTGGTTCAAGGCGCGGGCCGAACCCGCCCCCGCTGCAGGAGATGCCGGCTCCACGCCATCGCCCGCGTCAGCTGCGCCACCGGCGCAGGCAGGTGGCGAATGAGGCCGATGAGCATGTTCGCCCGCCGGCTGCTCTACTGGATCAGCATGGCTGCCGGCCTCGTGCTGGCGATCGTGCCGCTGCCGGGTTGGCTCGATCCGGTCCGGCCCGACCTCGCCCTGCTCGCGATGATCTATTTCGTGCTCACCAGCCCGCGCATCGCCGGGCTCGGCTACGCGTGGCTGTCGGGACTCTTCCTCGACGTGCTGCGCGGCATGGTGCTTGGGCAGCACGCGCTCGGCTTCCTCGTCGTGGGTTACCTCACGCACAAGCTGCAGCTGCGCATGCGCATGTTCCCGATCGTGCAGCAGGCAGTGATCGTCATGCTGCTGCTCGGCCTGTACCACTTCCTGATGTTCTGGATCGACGGCCTCACCGGCCACGGGTTCACCGGGTGGGTACGCTGGCTGCCGGTGCTGTCGGGCGCATTGCTCTGGCCGCTGGTGGTTGCGCTGGGCGACTCGCTCACGCGTCGCTCGTCCTGACTGCAGGAGCGCGATGGCCCGCAATTCCCGGCTCAAGGATCATCACGCCGAACAGCGCATGTTCGGCCGGCGCGTCGTCGCCGCCTCGTTCATCATCCTGGTGCTGCTCGGCGTGCTGTTCACCCGGCTCCTGTACCTGCAGGTGGTCAAGCACGACTATTTCAGCGAACTGTCGCAGGGCAATCGCATCCGCATCGAACCAATCCCGCCCCCGCGCGGCCTCCTCCTCGATCGCTCAGGCGAACCCCTCGCGCTCAATCGGCCGGCGTACCAGCTGGAACTCACGCGCGAGCAGACCCCCGACGTCGACGACACGCTCGCCCGACTTGCGGCGCTCGGGCTCCTGCTGCCCGAAGACGTCGTGCGCACCAGGCGCTCGATCATGGCGCGGCGCGCGTTCGACGCCGTGCCGATCCGCCTGCAGCTGTCGGAAGAGGAACTCGCGCGCTTCGCGGTGCATCGACCCGACTTTCCGGGCGTCGAGATCCGTCCGCGGCTTACGCGGCTCTACCCGCACGCGGGCGTCGGCGTGCACGCGCTCGGCTACGTCTCCGCGATCAGCGAACAGGACCAGAAACGCATCGACGTCTCCAAGTACGCCGGTACCACGCTGATCGGCAAGCTCGGCATCGAACGCAATTACGAGGAGCTGCTGCACGGCGAGACCGGCTACCAGCAGCTCCTGGTCAATGCGCAGGGCCGTCGCGTCGACCGCGTCGGCGTCAAGGCGCCGGACCTGCAACGCAAGGAGCCGATTGCGGGCGACGACCTCTATCTCACGATCGACCATAACCTGCAGCAGGTGGCCGAGGCTGCGCTCGGCACGCAGCGGGCAGCGGTCGTCGCGATCGATCCGCGCAACGGGGACGTCCTCGCCTTCGTCAGCACCCCTACCTTCGATCCCAACGGCTTCGCACGCGGCCTGACGGTGCCCGAGTACCGCGCGCTGGCGGACAGTATCGACAAGCCCCTGATCGATCGCGCCCTGCGGGGCGTCTATCCACCGGGTTCCACGATCAAGCCGTTCGTCGCACTGGCCGCGCTGCAGTATGGCGTCATGGCGGCGGAGGACACGCGCTACTGCCGCGGTGTCTGGCAGTTCCCGAACTCGAGCCGCAAGTTCCGCGACTGGAAGAAGCAGGGGCACGGCACGGTCGACATGCACAAGGCGATCGCGCAGTCGTGCGATACCTATTTCTACGGCGTGTCCGACCAGATCGGCATCGACCGCCTGCACGACTTCCTGATCCAGTTCGGGCTCGGCGCAAAGACCGGCATCGACGTGCTCGGTGAACGCACGGGCCTGGTCCCCTCGCAGGCATGGAAGAAGAAGGCCTTCAAGAAGAAGGAACTGCAGGTGTGGTTCCCTGGCGAGACGGTCATCGCGGGTATCGGCCAGGGTTACATGCTGGTGACGCCGCTGCAACTCGCGCATGCCACCGCGACGCTCGCGATGCGCGGCAAGGGGTTCCAGCCTCGCCTCGTGCGCGCGGTGCGTGATTCCCGTACGGGCGCCGTCGCGACGCTGCCGCCCCGCCCGCTGCCCGACGTGAAAGTCGACGACCCCAAGTACTGGGACACCATCATCGGTGGCATGATCGGCGTGGTGAACCCCGGCGGCACCGCGGTCCGCGTGCAGGCCGGCGCTCCCTACAAGGTCGCTGGCAAGACCGGCACCGCGCAGGTCTTCTCCATCGGTCAGAACGAGAAATACAACGAATCGCAGGTATCCGAGCGCCTGCGCGACCACGCGCTGTTCATCGCGTTCGCGCCGGTCGACGATCCGAAGATTGCGGTCGCCGTGCTGGTCGAAAACGGCCGTCACGGCGGCAGCACGGCAGGGCCGATTGCACGCGCGGTGTTCGACGCCTACCTGCTGCCGAAAGCGGCGGCTCCAACCACCCCGCCGACCGTGCCGCCCCCCGCAGGAGGGATCGACGAATGAGGACGGAAATCGCCGGACCCGGGCACTCGAGCCGCGCCCAGCGCACGTTCACGCTGACGGGCCGTCTGCTCGAAGCCCTGCACATCGACGGGCCGCTGCTGCTGAGCGTGCTGGCCGTCTGTGCCGTCGGCCTGATCGTGCTCTACAGCGCGGCAGGCGAAGACGCGCACATCTTCCTCGGCCAGGCCGCGCGCGTCGGGCTCGGCCTCGGCGTGCTGACACTCGTCGCCCAGATTCCACCGCGGGTGATGCGGATCGGCGCGCCGTTCCTCTATGGTCTGGGCTTGCTGCTGCTGATCGCCGTCGCGGTCGTGGGCGACGTCGCGATGGGTGCGCAGCGCTGGCTCGACCTCGGTTTCATCCGGTTCCAGCCGTCCGAGATCATGAAGATCGCGGTGCCGCTGTGCTGTGCGTGGTACCTGCACGAGAGGCCGCTGCCGCCCGACTTCACGACTCTGATCATCGTGGCGCTGATCGTGCTCGTCCCGACGCTGCTGATCGCCGAGCAGCCCGACCTCGGCACCGCGCTGCTGGTGACGGCAGGCGGCGGGCTCGTCATCCTGCTCGCGGGCCTGCAACTGCGTTACATCCTGGGATTGGGCGCCGTGATCGCGGCAGCCATCCCGGTCGTCTGGCAGTTCCTGCTGCACGATTACCAGCGCCAGCGCGTGCTGACGTTCCTGAACCCGCAGAACGACCCGCTCGGAGCCGGCTACCACACGATCCAGTCGCAGATCGCGATCGGCTCGGGTGGAATCTTCGGCAAGGGCTACATGAACGGCAGCCAGGCACAGCTCGAGTTCCTGCCTGAGCGCTCGACCGACTTCATCTTTGCCGTGATCGGCGAGGAATGGGGCCTCGTCGGCTGCATCGTGCTGATGGCGCTGTATCTGCTCATCATCGGTCGCGGGCTCTACATCGCAGCGCAGGCACAGGACACGTTCACGCGCCTGACGGCTGGCAGTCTCACGCTGCTGTTCGCGGTGTACGCATTCGTCAACAGCGGCATGGTGGCGGGACTGCTGCCCGTCGTCGGCGTGCCGCTGCCGCTCGTGAGTTACGGCGGCACATCTTTGGTGACCCTCATGGCAGGGTTCGGTATCCTCATGGCGGTCCATTCCCGCCGCAAACTGGTCTCAACGTGACACCAATACGTTTCGCCCGGCGGGCCGCCGGCCCGTTCCGCTGCATCGCCCAGTCCTGCGCGGTTGCGCTTGCGCTCTGCCATGCGCTGCCTGCGCACGCCCAGACATTCGATCCCGCGCGCGCAGACATCGACGCCTTCATCGCCGGCGTCGGCAAGAAGCACGGGTTCGACGCGGAGTCGCTCGTCGCGCTGTTCGCGCAGGTCGAATCGAAGCCCGCGATCCTGCAGGCGATCGCGAAGCCGGCCGAGCGCACGCTGGCGTGGGACGAGTACCGACCCAAGTTCCTGATCGAGCGACGAATCGCGCGTGGCGCCGAAGTCCATGGACTGAAGCAGGCCGAACTCGAGCGGTCCCAGGCGGCGAGCGGCGTCCCGGTCGATATCCTGCTCGGCATCGTCGGCGTCGAGACGTTCTACGGCGAAAACATCGGCAAGTACCGCGTGATCGACGCGCTCTCGACGCTCGCCTTCGATTACCCGCCCCGCCAGGCGTTCTTCCGTGGCGAGCTCGAGCAATACCTAGTGATGGCCCGCGAAGAAGGTCTCGACCCGCTCGCGCCGGTCGGCTCGTATGCGGGCGCAATGGGCCTGCCGCAGTTCATGCCCAGCAGCTTCCGCAACTTCGCGGTCGACGGCGACGCGGACGGCAAGCGCGACCTCTGGAACGACTGGGCCGACGTCTTCTCGAGCGTGGGCAACTACCTCAAGGTGCACGGCTGGCGCGCGGGCGAACCGGTCCTGGCCGCAGCCGATGCGAGCAACGCCAACCTGGCGGGCCTGAGCGACAAGCTGGCGCTCACGGAAACCGTGGGTTCGCTGCGAGCGCGCGGTGTCAAGTTCGAAACGAGCCTGCCGGCGAACGCACCGGCGATGCTGGTCGCACTCAAGGTGGCTGCCGGGACCGAATACCGCGTCGGCTTCACCAATTTCTACGCGATCACGCGCTATAACCGCAGCCACATGTATGCGAGCGCCGTCAGCGACCTCGCTGACGCCATCGGCACCGCGCGCTCGGGAATGCCGTTGCCTGTGGGCGGCGGGCCCGTCGCCCCCGCACCGACCAAGCCGCCTGCGCCATCGAGCGGATGGTCGACGACGACATCCGGCACCTGAACATACCGATCCACCTTCGACTCATGGTTCCCACGCAGAAATGAAGCTCAAGCCGACCCTGTTTGCACTGGCGCTCGTCGCCGGCCTCGCCCTGTCCGGTTGCGGTTCCGACAAGAAGGACGCCGCTGCGCCGGCGGCCGCCGGTGACGCTGCAACGGCAGTGGCTCCTGCAACCACCGCAGCGCCTGCCACGGCATTGCCACCCCCACCGCAACTCAACGCCCGCAGCTTCATCGTCATCGACCACGAGAGCGGCCGCGTGCTCGCAGCGCTTGAGCCCGATTCGCGCCAGGAGCCGGCGAGCCTCACCAAGCTCATGACGGCGTACGGCGTATTCAAGGCACTGAAGGAAAACCGCATCAAGCTCACCGACATGGTGACCATCAGCGAGCATGCGTGGCGTCCGGCGACGAAAGAGTCTTTGATGTTCGTCGAGCTCGGCAAGGAGGTCTCGGTCGAGAACCTGATCCAGGGCATGATCGTGCCGTCGGGCAACGACGCGACCGTGGCGCTCGCCGAGAAGGTCGGCGGCACCGAGGAGACGTTCGTGCAGATGATGAACACGTACGCCAAGCAACTGGGGATGACCGGTACGCACTTCATGAATGCGGCCGGCATGCCTGATCCCGAGCATTACACCACGGCGCGCGATACGGCTGTGCTGGCCAGCGCGCTGATCCACGAATTCCCCGAGTACTACAAGTGGTACTCGCAGAAGGAGTTCACCTGGAACGGCATCACGCAGCAGAATCGCAACGGCCTGCTCTGGCGCGACCCGACGGTCGACGGCGTCAAGACGGGCCACACCGACACTGCGGGCTACTGCCTGGTCACCTCGGCCAAGCGCGACGGCATGCGCCTCGTCTCGGTCGTGCTTGGCACCGCATCGATGCGCGCACGGGAAGACGCGAGCTCGGCCCTGCTGGCCTATGGCTTCAATTTCTTCGAGACCAAGCGCATCTATGCGGCAGGCCAGCCGCTCACGACCATGCGCGTGTGGAAGGGCAAGCAGGACGAGGTCGGCCTGACCGTGGGTCGCGACCTGTACATCACGAACCAGCGCGGTCACGTGAGTTCGGTGAAGGCGGACTTCGAACTGCCTGAGACGCTGGTCGCGCCGCTCGCGAAGAACAAGTCGGTCGGCAAGGCCAAGATCGTCGTCGACGGCCAGACGATCGCGACGTACGCCCTCTTCCCGACCGCGGGCGTCCCCGCAGCCGGCTTCTTTGGCCGTGCCTGGGACAGCCTGCGGCTGCTGTTCCACTGACGGAGCAGCCATGGCCGATCCGTATCCCACCTGCTGGTTGAACGGCGCGTACCTGCCATTGGCCGAGGCGCGTATCTCGCCACTCGACCGCGGCTTCCTCTTCGCGGATGGCGCCTACGAAGTGGTGCCGGTGCATCGCGGGCGGCCGTTCCGGCTGCGCCAGCATCTCGAGCGCTTCGACCGCAGCCTGGCGGAACTGCGCATCCGTAATCCGCTGGCGCTCGCGGGCTGGGTCGAGGTGACGAGCACGCTCGTCGCCGCGGCCAGCGCAACCGAGCTGCTCGTCTACCTGCAGGTGACGCGCGGCATGGAATATGGCCGCAACCACCTGTTTCCGCCCACGTCGGTCGAACCGACGGGATTCGCTTTCGTCAGCCCGTACCCGCAACCGGCGCAGGCGCTGCTCGAACGCGGCCTCGCCGGCGTCACGCTCGAGGACACACGCTGGGCGCGCTGCGACATCAAGTCGGTCGCGCTGCTCGCGAACGTGCTGCTGCGCCAGGAGGCGCAGGACAAGGGCGGCGC
>JAPLSF010000309.1 GCA_026398785.1 Pseudomonadota bacterium
AGCCACGCAGGTAACGCACACCGAACGGCAGGCGCTTGGTGACGACGATCGAGTCGACCGCCTGCTTGCCAGGATTGCGCACGCGCAGCGTGTAGTGAATCTCGTCGCCGGCGTTGAGCCGCTCGGCAGGGACCCAGCGACGAATCTCCTGCCCGCCCGGGCCCGCGCTCACTTCGAGTTTCTGCACCTCAATCGACGTCTCCAACGGACCGGATCCGGTGGCCTCGGCAACGCTCGGTTGCTCTGCGACGTCCTGGGCCGGCGCGCGACCCTGCCAGGCCAGCATGCCCAGCAGCAGAACGGACGCCGCGAACGCCGCAGACAAGCTGCGTCCAGGCCTGAATTTGCCCGGGTGCAGAGGGGGTTCACTGTCGGTGCGGTAGGCAAGCATCGGGGGCGGACTCTGCGGGACGGGCGGGTTCGAGGCAAGTGACATACCGGGCGCGGAGGCCCCGAAATACCCTTGTGGCGCAGAGGGTTCCGGTTCGCCCAAGCGCGGCCCCGTCAGGGTTGGGCATATCTACCGATTTGACAGTAGTTTCCATATGGACTATTGTGCAATGCAGCAATGCTGCAATGCAGCACCACTGGACAACCAAGGAGATCACCATGTTCGTAGATATGCAGGAATACATCGCCGAGGGCGGTGATCTGCTCACCGGCAAGGTCCGCAGCTTCCGCAAGAATTCCGCTGAAACCGTGCGCGAAGCCCTCACCGGCTCCGCCGAAACCCTGAAGGCCCTGAAGAGCCCCGTCCGCATGATCGCCCGGTCCAGCGTCAAGCTGACGTCGGTCTCGCAGACGGCCGTGCAGAGCCTGATCGAACTGCAGTCGGACGTCGTGACGTCCGCCCTGACCGACGTGGCGCTGCGCCTCGAGCGCGCGACTCGCGCGGAGAACATCATCGAACTCGTGCGCGAGCAGATCGAACTCACGCCCGCCACGCGGGCGCGCATGGCAGAAGACGCGACCCGCGTCGTCACCATCGTCAAGGTGGCAGGCCGCGATTTCCGTAACGTAGCCAGGCACGCCTACGAGAGCATCATCGAGAAGGAAGTCGAGGCGCCGAAGGCCGCCGTGCGTCGCAAGACCGCTGCCGCCAAGCGTGCGACCCGCAAGACCGTCAAGCGCGCCCGCAAGGCCGCGTAACGGTCTGATTCAGAACGCAAGCCGGGCCCGCAATGCCGCATAAGACCAGGATGCGGGCCCTGGCCACAGGTCTCCCCCTGATTGCGCCCTCCCCGGAGGGCGCTTTTTTTTGTGCGTACATTCCCGCACGCGCCGGTTATGTCGCAACGCAGCGCAACAGGGGGCGGGCGGCTATAATTCGTCGACTGTGGCAGAAGGTTCCGTAATGACTACGAATACATCGCTGCGCGATTGGGTTGAACAGACGGCGAAACTCACGCAACCGGACCGCATCCACTGGTGCAACGGCTCGGACATCGAGCGCGACGAACTCGTCCAGCGGATGCTAGGCACCGGCGACCTGATCGAACTGAACCAGGCAACCTTCCCCAGGTGCTACCTGCACCGCTCCAACCCATCGGACGTCGCGCGCGTCGAGCACCTCACCTTCATCTGCACGCCCGCGCAGGAAGACGCCGGCCCGAACAACAACTGGATGGATCCAGCGGCTGCGCACGCCAAGATTGATGCCTTGTTCGACGGCTGCATGCAGGGCCGCACGATGTACGTCGTGCCCTACTGCATGGGGCCGATCAACTCGCCCTACTCGCGCTGCGGCGTCGAGATCACCGACAGCCCGTACGTCGTCCTCAATATGCGGATCATGACGCGCATGGGCACGCCGGCACTGCACCGCATCGAGCAGGATGGCACCTTCGTCAAGGGCCTGCACTCGATCGGCAATCTCGATCCCGACCAGCGCTTCATCATGCATTTCCCCGAGGAACTCTCGATCAAGAGCATCGGTTCGGGTTACGGCGGCAACGCGCTGCTCGGCAAGAAGTGCCATGCCCTGCGCATCGCGAGCTTCCAGGCGCGCACCGAAGGCTGGCTCGCCGAGCACATGCTGATCGTCGGCATGGAGAATCCGCGCGGCGAGGTGCACTACGTCCTCGGCGCCTTCCCATCCGCCTGCGGCAAGACCAACTTAGGCATGCTGATCCCGCCCGAGACGATGCCGGGCTGGAAGGTCTGGACCATCGGCGAAGACATCGCGTGGCTGCACGTCGGCACCGATGGCCGCCTGCGCGCAATCAACCCGGAAGCCGGCTTCTTCGGCGTGGTGCCTGGCACCAGCCCCAAGACCAACCGCAACGCGTACGAGATGATCCATCACGACACGATCTTCACGAACGTGGCGCTGACGGCGGACAACGAGCCTTGGTGGGAAGGCCGCACGTCCGGCACGCCGGTCATCGACTGGCAGGGCAAGCCGTACGACAAGGCCACCGCGACAACCCCGGCCGCGCATCCGAATTCACGTTTCACCGTCTCGGCCAAGCAGAACCCGGCGTACTCGCACTTGATGGAGCACCCCGAAGGCGTGCCGATCTCGGCGATCCTGTTCGGCGGTCGCCGTCGCGAAGTGGCCCCGTTGGTGTACGAAGCCCGCGACTGGGCACACGGCGTGATGGTCGGCGCCGGCATGGCGTCGGAGACGACCGCCGCGGCCGTGGGCCAGGTGGGCGTGGTGCGCCGCGACTCGATGGCGATGAAGCCGTTCTGCGGCTACAACTTCGCGGACTACTGGTCGCACTGGCTGAGCTTCGAAAAGCGCGCCAAGCAGCTGCCGAAGATTTATCACGTCAACTGGTTCCGCCAGGACAAGGACGGCAAGTTCCTGTGGCCGGGATTCGGCGACAACCTGCGCGTGCTGTCCTGGATCATCGATCGTTGCGAAGGCCGTGCGCAGGCGAAGGAAACGCCAATCGGCTACCTGCCGCGCCCCGAGGACATCGACCTCAAGGGCCTCAAGCTGAGCGACGACGCCCTGCAGCAGTTGCTGAACATCGATTCGGCCGCGTGGCACGCGGAGATCGACGACATCGGCAAGTACCTCGAGAGCTACGGTGCACGCATGCCGCCGCAGCTGCAGGACAAGCACCGGCAGGTCAAGCAAGCGCTCGGCTGAGGGGAAGTGGGGGAAGGGCAGGAAGGGCAGGAAGGCCAGGAAGGCCAGGAAGGTTAGGAAGTTCAGGAACGCGATGCGCGTTTCCGGCCAACGGCTTCCGGGCCTTCCTAGCCTTCCGGGCCTTCCGGGCCTTCCTGCCCTTCCTGCCCTTCCTGCCCTTCCTCCCCTTTCCCTATTCCTCGAGCGCGAAGCGGATCACATCCGCCGCGTTCGGATCCGGCATTTTCCCGAGCCCGATGCATCCCTCGCCCTGCAGTACGACGGAGTCGCGCCGCACGAACGACTCCTTGCCGTCCGCGTTCAGCACGAACGTGCCGTTCGTGCTCTGGTCCACCAGCAGGAAGCGGCCGCGCGCCAGTTCGATCCTGGCGTGCAGGCGCGAGATCAGCGCGCCCTTCTGCACGATGCTGTTCTCCTCGGCCCGGCCCATCGTGATTTCGTTGCGGGCGTCGTCGAGCGCGATCTCGCTGTCGAGGTACCGGACGCGAACACACCGGGCGCCGTGCATGCCGCCCATCGCGATCGAGGGCAGCATGCTGGT
>JAPLSF010000298.1 GCA_026398785.1 Pseudomonadota bacterium
TCCACGGCACTCCAGCCACCCGCATTGCGCAACTTTGGATCGAGGCCCGCTGTCACCAGGCGCTCGGCCTGTGCAACGCGGCCCCGGCGTGCCGCATAGAACAAAGCCGAGTTCCCGAGCGCGTCCACCGCGGCAACGTGAGCTCTGGAATTCAGCAGTACGTCCAGAGCGTCCGCGCGTTCGGCCGTCGCAGCCAGCATCAACGGCGTGATTCCCTGTGCGTCGATCGCATCGACCGGGGCGCCGTGCGCGGCCAGCCAGCGCACCGACTCCGCAGCGCCCGACTCGGCCGCGTGATGCAGCACCGAGCGTCGGAACGCGTCGCTTGCATCCTTTGGCAATAGCGGCCAGAGCATGGCCAGCGTGTCGACATCATCGCGGCGTGCGGCCGCAATTGTCGTCGACAAGGTCACCGCGGGTTCGGTTGCAAGGGCACGGGGATCCACTTGCAGTGGCAGCTGGCCTGCCTGCAGCAGGTGCACAGCATCGACGTGCCCAGCCGCCGCTGCCTTTGCGAGCCAGGTCTGTGCCGCCGGTTCGTCGACGGGCAAGTCGTGCGCTGCAAGCGCTGCCAGAGCAAAAGCCGCGCGTGGCTCGCCCTTGGCTGCCGCGGCCTCGAAGAGAACCCGCGCACGTTGCGCATCCTCGCCGACACCGAGACCAGCCAGGTACAGGGTGCCCAGCAGGTATTGCGCGCGTGGATCACCGGCCAGCGGGTCTGCGGCGAGACGCCCGGCCGCATCCGCGAACTGCTTGAGACGCAGCGCACTCTTGGCCGGCTCGAGCGTGTCCGGCGCCGCGAACTTCGATGGAGCCGCGGCAACGGCCTGCATTGCACCTGGTGCGCCGACGGCACCGATGAGCAGGGTGCCCAGTGCGACCAAGCAAGCAGCTGCGGAGTCACGCCGTCCCATACTTCGTCTCCACGTGAATACCGACTCGCCGCAGGAAATCGGAGGGCAGGATGCCGCCGGCGCTGACGATCACCGCGTCGTTCGGAAGAATCAGGTGGCCTTCCTTCCCGCGCAACAGGATTCGCTCCTTCTCGATGCGCTCGACGTGCGAATTCAGCAGCACGTGCAACTGTCCGGCGCGTTCCGCAGCGGCGATCCGTTCGCGGTTACGGGGCTTGGCGCGCGCGAAGGCATCGCCACGATATGAGAGCGTGACCTGGCCGCCGGCTTCCGCAACGCTGGCAGCCGCCTCCAGGGCGCTGTCGCCGCCACCCACGACCAGGACGCGCTGTCCGCGGTACTGCTCCGGGTCGAGCAACCGGTAGACAACTTTGGGCAGGTCCTCGCCCGGCACGTCGAGCTTGCGCGGCGTGCCGCGCCGGCCGATCGCCAGCAGTACGTTCGCAGCCCGATACTCCGCGACTGAAGTGCGAATGATGAAGCCACGCGCACCGTCGCGATCGACGCTCTCGACGCGCTCCCGGTACCGCATGTTGCCGGCTACGCCGGTCTTGCGTTCGATGTCCTGCCAGAACGCCAGCAGCTCTTCCTTGGAGGTCTGGCGGAAGCTGACTTTGCCGACCAATGGAATCTCTGCAGGCTGGGTCATCACGAGCTTGGCTCGCGGATACTGGAATACGCAGCCGCCGAGACTCTCCTGTTCGATCGTCACGAACTGCATCTCGTGCGACTTGGCGGCAAGGCTGGCCGAGAACCCGGCCGGACCTGCACCCACGATCACGAGATCGAGTTGCCCCGGGATGGCGGTGCGGCGTTTGCGCTGGATCGCGTCAACCGCCTGCCTGCCCTGCGCCAGCGCGTTGCGAATGAGTCCCATGCCTCCCAGTTCCCCGGCGACGAACAGCCCCGGTACGGTCGACTCGAACTCCGCACTGAGCAATGGAATCTCCACGCCACGACGTTCCGTGCCGAAAACGAGCGTGATCGCGTCTGCGGGACACGCAGTTCGGCAAGCTCCGTGTCCGATGCAATCCGTCGGACCCACCAGGTGTGCCTTGCCGCCGATCAGCCCGAGTACATGATGCTCGGGCTGTTCCGGACACGCTTTTACGCACGATCCGCACCCGATGCAGCGGACGGGATCGATGACGGGATGCAGGGAAGAGGGATCGATCAGACCGGCGGCTTGCGATTGTTCGCGCGTGGCCCGGCTTGCATTCTCGTGCCGTTGGCGCCGGAAGAGGTACCAGCCCCAGATCAATACGAGCGGTAGCAGATAAACGGCGAGCAATGACATTGACTGGTGAGCGGTACGTGCACTAACTGACGGGAATCACAGGAAAATAGCGCGTAGAGCGAGACTCGCATCCCGCTCGCCCCCGGGGTGTCGACTGCGTCACGAATACACCAACTGATCACTGGCCTTGGTGTCGCCAGTCGGTGTGCCTCGTTATGGTGACCTCATCCGGTCGACCATGGCCGGGGGAGACGACCATGAATAAGAAGGGTGTCGCGCTTGTCGCGCTTGTCGCGCTGGCGGGCTTTGGACTCGGAATGCTCGCCGGCAAGGGACTCGCCGCATTCGGAACTGAACGCACGGCGGACGCCAATGAGCCCGCTGCCGCAATGGCGTCGCTGCCGACTGGCCATCCGCGCGTTACGGAACGCGGCCTCGGCGATGCCGTGATGACGACATTGCAGATGCGCGCCGCGCCTGCAGCGAATGCGTCCGCGACGATGCCCGGCGCTTCGTCACGCGCCGGATCGCCGGACCTGATCGCGCAGGCGGACGACCTGCGACGCCAGCGAAAATTCAAGGAAGCCGCCGCGGCCTACCGGCGCGCTGCGTCCGCGGGCCGCATGAACGCGGATTCCTGGGCCGACTACGCCGATGCACTGGGCTCGGCCGGATCGAGCCTCAAGGGGGCGCCCGCGGATGCGCTGGCGCAGGCGCTCGCGCTCGATCCGCGACATCCCAAGGCTCTGTGGCTCAAGGCCAGCCTCGAGCACGAGGAACACCGCTACCGCGACGCCGTCGGTACTTGGCGCAACCTGCTGGCCGTGGTGCCGGCCAATTCGTCCGACGCTCGCATCATCGAAGCGAACATCGCGGAAGCGACACGGCTTGCCGCGAGCCAGGGCTGACGATGACTGCACAGCGCCTGCTCCGCGAGCGGTATGACGCTGCCGTCTCCAACGATGCGCCGCGCATCGCGCCGCCCGCTACCGTCGGTGCGTCCAGCCCGAACGTTGACGCCCCGGCCGCGCAAACCACGACGCGAGCGACCAACCGCAGCCGGTTGCTCACGCCAGCCGGCATCTTCCTCGTGGCCGTGGTCGCGGCGATCGCCTTCGGCATCAAACTGCCGACGTCCGCTTACCTGTCCCCACAGTCCGGTCTCGGCTATGCACTAGGTATCGCGGGGGGCAGCTTGATGCTGCTGCTGCTCCTCTACCCGGTCCGCAAGCGGCTGCCACATGCCCGCTACCTCGGGTCCACGCGCTCATGGTTCAGAATGCACATGACGCTCGGCATCCTCGGACCCGCGCTCATCCTGTTCCACTCGAACTTCAGCCTCGGCGCGACCAACAGCAACGTTGCGCTCGTCTGCATGCTCGTCGTCTCCGG